>NZ_JBQYLI010000001.1:454060-535868 GCF_052690465.1 Sunxiuqinia sp. A32 | reverse complement strand
CAGGCGTTTGCCCCGGAACCGGTTGATGGTATTGTGGTCTGGCTGGCTCATCCCGCTTATCCACATAAAATGGATGTTTTCTTTTAACGAGTCCTCTATCTGACGGCTCGAATAAATGTTCCGAAGGTAAGCGTAGACCAACACCTTTAACAACATGCGCGGATGGTAACCCGAACTCCCGCCGCCCGGGTAAGTATCCAGGATCGACTGGATATCGACCTTATCAATGATGCTGTCAATGATGCGTACCGGGTGTCCCGACGGGACCAGCTGATCAATATTCGGGGGGAACAGCATCGATTGTTTATCAAGATAAGGCTTGAACGGTATTTTCTTGTATCTCCTTGTCATGCCTGAAGATACTAAATCACTGTAAATCAACAAAAGCGAAGATTGATAACTTTCAATCTTTTTCCCACTCTTCGCTGAAAATAAAAAGAGGCCATCTCTTTTGAGACAGCCTCCTTATATCTAAAAACTAATTTGTTTCTATTTTGCGTAATTCACAGCACGTAACTCCCGAATTACTGTAATTTTAATTTGTCCGGGATAGGTCATTTCATCCTGAATATGCTTCGCAATGTCGTATGATAATTGTTCTGATTCTTTATCAGTGATTTTATCACTTCCAACAATCACGCGTAATTCACGTCCTGCCTGAATAGCGTATGTTTTCAATACACCTGGATAGGACAGAGCCAAATCTTCAAGAGCTTTTAAACGCTTAATATAAGACTCAACAACTTCGCGGCGAGCACCAGGACGCGCTCCTGAGATCGCATCACAAACCTGTACGATTGGAGCTAATAAACTTTCCATTTCCACTTCATCGTGGTGAGCACCAATTGCATTGGCAATATCTGGTTTTTCCTTAAACTTCTCAGCCATTTTCATACCCAACACAGCGTGTGGTAATTCTGGCTCATCATCTGGCACTTTACCAATATCATGAAGCAAACCAGCTCGTTTCGCACGTTTAGGGTTCAATCCAAGTTCGGCAGCCATAATTGCACATAAGTTGGCAACTTCACGTGAGTGTTGAAGCAAGTTTTGTCCGTAGGAAGAACGGTATTTCATTTTACCAATCATACGAATCAATTCCGGATGTAATCCGTGAACACCAAGGTCAATAGTAGTTCGCTTACCAGTTTCAATGATTTCTTCTTCAACCTGCTTTTTCACTTTTTCAACCACTTCCTCAATACGGGCAGGGTGAATACGTCCATCAGTTACCAATTGATGTAAGGCCAAACGGGCAATCTCTCTACGTACCGGATCGAATCCAGAAAGAACAATTGCTTCAGGTGTATCATCAACAATAATCTCAACACCAGTTGCAGCTTCAAGCGCTCGAATATTGCGTCCTTCGCGTCCAATGATACGACCTTTGATTTCGTCACTTTCAATGTGGAAAATAGTAACTGCGTTTTCAATTGCTGTTTCTGTAGCCACACGTTGAATCGTTTTTACGACTACCTTTTTGGCTTCTTTATTCGCAGTAAGCTTCGCCTCTTCCATTATCTCATTGATATAAGACATGGCTTCAGTTTTCGCCTCTCCCTTCAAGGATTCCACCAACTGATTTTTCGCTTCCTCTGCAGACATTCCGGAAATTGCTTCCAACTGATCTACTTGCTGACGATGCATTTTCTCCAGCTCTTCTTCCTTTGTTTGAATTACGTTTAGCTGGTTTGTCAGGTTCTCACGAATAACATCAACATCTTTTTTGTTGATCTCAAATTCTTTTAGTTTTCTCTGAAACTCTTCTTTACGCTGCAGGAAAGCACTTTCCTTTTGTTTTAGTTTATTTTCGAGTACATTAATCTTATTATTCTTCTCATTAATGTACTTTTCATGCTCAGATTTAAGTTGAAGGAATTTTTCCTTGGCTTGTAAGATCTTATCTTTCTTTATAACCTCTCCTTCAGATTCAGCCTCCTTAATTATTTTCTTTTTCTTCCCCTGGACGGCCTTGTCCCACAAAAAATAGGATAACGCACCACCACCCAAGAAGCCAGAAACTGCGTATATTAATATTTCCATATCATAATGTATTAATTAATAAAAAAGCCTTGCAATTAATTTCCTTCAGCCATGTTGAAGAAGAATCAAAAGCGGGCTTTGACTATATTGTATTTAATCGTTCAATGACAAATAATCAGTTAACTCTTCATCGAGTTGTTTTATTTCTTCTATAAAAGGAGAATCGTCTGCTTTTTCTTCCATTTCCAAATTCTTCACTACAAATTGGAAAGCAGTCATTGCAAGAAAGTCCTGAGAATCGTGGTTAGCGTATTTTTTTCTGTACTGAAGAATAATCTCGTTCAACATTTTAGCAGCTTTCCTGTAAATCTCCTCTTGTTCTCTATCGATCTTTAACGGATAAACCCGACCATCGATTTTTATTGTTATAGAAAGCTTGTCTGCCATTTTATTGATGCATTACACGTTTAATTGAGCAATACATTTATCAATTTCCCGCACTATTTTATTTATCTTTTGCTTTGCCTCCTGCTTTTCAGCAAATGAAGCAGTAAAAACTTTTGCTAACTTTTGATCATCATACTTTTTGACCAGCGACTCATTTTCCCCCTGAAGTCTGGCAAGTTCTTCGTTCAATTCATGAAGCTGATCTGTCAACTGCTTATTCTTTTCTTTTAAGCGATCATGTTTTCGGATCAGCAATTTGAATTTTGCCTTAAATTCATCGAGTAAAACTTGTTCTTGCTCGGTCATTGCTGCATGCTTTCTTGGACAAAATTAATATTTTTGCCCAATTGTTAACACTAAGATAAGTTTATTTGTTAAAACCCTTAAGGCTTTGAACAATTCTTTGCATGTTAAGTTTTAAGACAAAACCCTTTAAAACCAACAGGATTTTATGAAGTTTTTCTTTTTTGTTTTGTTAATACTGGTTTCACAACATATTTTTTCACAAAAGTTCGATAAAAATTACTTCTCTCCGCCACTAAAAATTCCTCTGCTTTTAACCGGAAATTTTGGGGAATTGAGAAGCAATCATTTCCATTCGGGCATAGATATTAAAACTGAAGGAAAAACCGGGCTTCCCGTTCATGCATCTGCTGAAGGCTATGTTTCAAGGATCAATGTTTCCCCCAGCGGATTTGGGCTTGCAGTGTATGTCGATCACCCAAACGGAACAACTACCGTATACGGGCATCTCTCAAAACTTCGGGATGATTTACAAAAATATGTTCGTAATATACAATATCAACGAGAATCTTTTCGAATTGATTTAAATGTTCCCAAAAATAAGTTTCAGGTAAAAAAAGATGAAATTATCGCCTACAGTGGAAACTCAGGCAGTTCCGGAGGGCCTCATCTACATTTTGAAATTAGAGAAACTATCAGCCAGCATCCTCTAAATCCTCTGACATTTAGTTTTCCTATTAAAGATGAAATGAAACCAAAAATTCTTTCGCTTATGATTTATCCTTTATCGGACGATTCTCATGTTGGCGGAAAACAGCAGCCACAGCGTATTGAAACTGTTTATTACGATGGCGCTTATCATTTAAAAGGAAATCCCACATATTCTGTTTTTGGCGATATTGGATTTGGCCTTCAAGCTTTGGATTATTTAGATGGAAGTTGGAGCAAATGCGGCATCTATCAAATAAAGCTATTCGTGGATGGCCAAATGATCTATGATTTTAAAATGGATGAATTGAGCTTTGATGAAACACGTTATATAAACAGCCACATCGATTATGAACATTATCGTACTCAATGGAGAAAGTTTCATAAAAACTGGTTGGAACCTGGAAATAAACTGAATAATTATCATCAGGTTATAAATAGTGGTATTTCAAACTTATCAGATGGTAAGCTTCATCAGGTGAACTATGAAATAGAAGATGCCTATGGAAATACCAGCAAATTATCCTTCCAGATTAAATCGAAAGAAACGCAACTACTGCATGCAAAGCAAAATGGGTACCGAGTTTACTTTGATAAAAAATCAACAATTTCAACAAATGATTTTGAAGCTGATTTTGAAGCCGGAACTTTTTATAGTGATTATACATTGGAAGTCAACTCGAAACCATCCAACAACTTATATTACTCCAACATTATTCATTTGCACAATCCGACGATTCCGGCACATCAATACTTTAATATTAAAATAAACCCCACTACTTTACCAGACACCCTGCAAGACAACGCCTTAATTGTAAACATTGATGATAAAAGCGGAAAAAAATATGCGATGGGTGGATCATTTAAAAATGGATGGGTAAACGCAAAAATTAGATCGTTGGGAAGCTTTGCAATTGATGTTGATACAATTGCACCGATTATTAAATCTCTTAGTATTCGTGCCAATAATAAACTAATTGAGCAGAGTCGTATTCGATTTAAAATCAGCGACGATCTATCAGGCGTTAATACATACCGTGGTGAGATTGATGGGAAATGGATTCTATTTGAATACGATGCTAAGAATAATCTATTGGAATACACCTTTGATCCAACCCGAATTCAATACAAACAAAATCACAATCTAAAATTAACCGTTTCTGATGCCAAGGGAAATGAAACAGTTTATAAAGCCAGCATTTATCGATAATTATCGAACATTTAATTCAAGAAGTTGATTGAAAACTGTTAAAAAATAAGAAGAAAGCGATTTTCTGAATTTCGTTTTTGCTGGTGCGGAAAAAAACATACTATCTTTGCCGCGTTTAAAAATTTTAAAATTTAATCATGAAAGCATACGTATTTCCCGGACAAGGAGCTCAATTCCCAGGAATGGGTAAAGATTTGTATGAAAACTCTGCTGAAGCCAAAGAATTATTTGACAAAGCAAACGATATTTTAGGATTCGACATCACCAACATCATGTTTGAAGGTACTGTTGATGATCTAAAACAAACAAAGGTTACACAACCTGCAATTTTTCTGCATTCAGTTTTACTGGCAAAAACCTTGAAAGACTTCACTCCTGACATGGTTGCCGGACACTCTTTAGGAGAATTTTCTGCTTTGGTTGCCAATGGCACCTTAACATTCGAAGTTGGGCTGAAACTAGTTTCTCAACGAGCACTTGCAATGCAAAAAGCTTGCGAAATTGAACCATCAACGATGGCCGCAATTGTTGGTTTAGATGATGCTATTGTTGAAGAAGTTTGTGCTTCAATTGAAGATATTGTTGTTCCTGCTAATTATAACTGTCCTGGACAATTGGTAATTTCAGGATCAATTGCCGGAATTGACAAAGCTTGTGAAATTCTTACAGAAAAAGGAGCACGCCGTGCATTGAAATTAGTAGTTGGTGGAGCTTTCCACTCTCCGCTTATGGAACCTGCTCGCGAAGAATTAGCTGCTGCTATTAAAGCAACTACATTTAGCACTCCGACTTGCCCGGTATACCAAAATGTGAATGCAGCTCCAACGTCTGATCCTGAAGTAATCAAAGAAAATCTGATTGCTCAGTTAACTGCTCCGGTACGCTGGACAAAGACCATGCAAAATATGATTGCAGATGGCGCCACCTCCTGGACAGAAATTGGCCCAGGAAAAGTTTTGCAAGGCTTAATGATGAAAGTTGACCGCAAAATGGAAACTACAGGAGTTAGCAGCTACGAAGCATAATTAGCAACTATATTACATACGAAAGCCATCCATAGCTGGATGGCTTTCTCTTTATATGTATTCAAAATTATCTTCCTCCTCTATATTGTTTTCCGCCTCCATCACCAGAGCATTCAGCATTTTGGGAATTAAAATGTGCCCTATTTCCATTTCCACTTTGGTTTGCATATCCGTATCCCAAAGCACAATTCCCCGAGTTTCCCCTCTCCATTTCACCACTAATTACATCTGAGTAATATTCTTCGGTAAGCAATTGCGGACTGTATATAACATCATTCTGCGCCAATACCCTGGTAAAGGCACGCAAATGATTTCGCGATCCTCTCAATAGGTTTTCATATACTAGACGGATGTTTTCATTTTCCACCTCTTCCAGTTGTTCTTCCAAGTCGAGGATATCCATTTCCTCAACATAAGCTCCAACTTTCAATGCTTCGACCAATGAGACATCACCCGATTCTTTCAAATTAGTGTAAGCTTCCTGCAAGTCAGCATTTGAAAAGACACCGAGCTCATCGGAGGCTGGATCATCAATTTCAAAAGCATCAAGTAACACTAATACTGCAGTCATATGAGTATGCTCGCTGTTCGATATATTGCCAAAAATCCTCAATCCGAACTCATCGTAAAAACTGGTGTATAAATCTGCAGCAAGCTTTTCCTCTTCACGCATCCAAATTAAACCAGCAATCTCATCATCAGTAACATCGACATCATCAATCAATGCCTGCTTAAGACCATCAATTAACATATCAGTATCACCATCTATTCCAACGCTCAACAAAACCTGACTTGCCAATTCTGAACCATTGGTTTCTTCTTTTTCACATCCGGTAAAAAGTGCTATGCTTAATGCAAAAACAAATAATATTTTTCTCATGACTTGTCCTCCCAATTAAATGTTTGTATTTGATCTGTTTTTCCCTTTTCCTCCCTGATTATTTCCTTTATTTCCCTGACAGTTACCACTACCTTTTCCTCGGCCTTGTCCTTTTCCCTTGACACCAGACTTGCTATTTCCTTTTCCATCGCCTCTTTGAAATTTTCCTTGCCCAGTAGATGTTAAAGCAAGATATTGAACTTGTTGGCCTTTATTTAAAAGGTTTAAAACATTTGACTGATGAGTAGCTTTTGCTATATTCATTTTCTCGCGCAGCTCATTTTTCGTGCTCACGTCTGTCGTACTCCTTCTTTCATTTCGCAACTCGGTCATTTTTGCTTGATGGTCGCTACTTAATGTCACAATTTGCTCTTTTTGAGTATCACTCAAATCAGAAATTTGTGTCAGGCATCGGTTCCTACTACCAGTTGAATTTTGTGCATAAACACTTGAAAACATCAGAACCGCCATCACAACTCCTATTATTCCACTAATCTTTTTCATTGTTTTTAAATTTTTAATTATTTATTTCTATTGTATCTGAAATATTTTATTCTGGCCAGAAATCTTCAATTCAATTTATTTCAAACAATAGTTTATAATGATTTTACAGTTAAGACACGAGCCCGAAAAAAAACTTGCGCACCGTCTATTTTTTTTTCAAAAAAAATGCCCTGCAAGTTGCAGAGCATTCTATAAACCCATACTAATTGTATTAATCACGATTAAATCTTCCCTGTCTCCGTTGAGGTAATTGAATATTTTTCTCTGAGGATATTAACGATTGAAAAAGTTCTGACAGCTTTTCTTTTTCCTGCTCATTACAGGCTGAAGAAAGTTCGTTATAAAATGAATAGGTAATTTTTTTCAACTTAGTATGCTCTTCCCCTATTTGTTCTGAAATTCGATTTAAAACTAAAGTATCCGAATTATCCTTTGTCATCTCATTAACCAGATCTTCCCTCAGCGATTCCAAATTCAGCAATATCCATCGCGACTGCCTGTTGAAGTTCCTGTTTGCATCCCGAATGATGTCCATTTGCTGTTCCTGAAGTCCCAAATGTTCTTTGAAAAACCGAGCTCTTTTTTCGCCAGGTATTTCGGTTGGTTTTAAAGGTGCAATTTCCTGTGTGTCTTTTTTTGAAAAGTACATTACAGAAATAACCGTTGAAATATTGGTTGCCAGCAATATCACAACCAACCATGTTAATATTTTAGTTTTTGAAAACATTACTCTAAAGTTAATAAGAATTGTTCGATAGGCTCTTCATTCACCCCGTCAAAAGGAAGCAAGACTAATGCATCATTTTGCCCTGAGTTTGGTTGATGATGTAATTGCTTACCAATTTCGATTCCTCCTCCAATGCTAATAATTAAAAACAAAGCGAACAAAGCAGTTTGCAGAATTGGGGTCAATTTAAAAGTCCGTTTTTCTGCCGGCGCGTCCATTTTTGCTTTCAGTCGAGTAAAAAAGTAAGGATCGTTTTCAACCTCTTTCTCAGACAGCATTACAGTAAAATCCTTTTCCAGTTCCTGTAAATAAAACCGGCACCCTTCGCAATCTTTTAGATGAAGGTCAATATTAACTATTTGGCTCGCAGAAAGAGAACCTTCCAGGTAATAGACCAATTGATTTTTAACTTCTTTATGCTTCATCTCAGTTTGATTTAAATTTACGACACCAAAAACACTAAAAACTTGCGGACTTATATCCCCTTTTTATAACATTTATATAATTTCTTCTGCAAATTCAATTTTGCGCGATGAATAAGCGACTCTACTGATGATACTGAAAGACTCATGACTTCCGCTATTTCGCGATAAGACAGGTCCTCAATCTTGCTTAGGGTAAATGCTACCCTTTGATTTTCTGGCAAATCATCAATTGCCTTAAAAATATTTTTTCTTCGTTGATTATTTTCCGCTTCTTTATCCGGACGATACCCAGTATCATTAGTCGGCAGATCAAGCTCCTTTGTGCCAAATAGATTTCCACTAATCGATTGAAAAAGGTTACGCCGTTTATTGTCCCGTATAAAATTTAATGATTTATTGACGGCAATTCGATATAACCAGGTTGAAAGTTTTGAATCTCCCCTGAATTTTTCCACCGAATGATACACTTCAATAAAAACTTCCTGTGCTATATCCTGAGCATCCTCAATTGAATGCACCAATCCCTTACAGGTGTTGACAACCAACAGCTGATAATCATCAACAAGCCTTCGAAAAGCCTGTTCTTCGCCATTTTTTATAGCATTAATTAACTCCGAATCATTCATCATCTAAAAACAGATGCCTAATTGACACAAATTACTGAAAAAACTTGCTGGAAAAATACAATTTAGATTCAGAAGTTTTCAACGCCTACTTTTTGCGAGTAAAAAATCAGTGTTAAAGTGATGTTGTGATCAAGATGACTAAATCTCAATCCAGAATTTCTGAAAAATCCATCATTTCAGCATCCTGAGAATTTTCAGCTACTTTTTGATCTGCACAGATAATTGTTCTTGCTGGAAATTTGTTCAAAATTGGATAATCATGCGTGGCCATTAAAATGGTTTTCCCTTGCGCATTGATTTCCTTGAAGATACTCATTAGGTCCTCTGAAGTTTCCGGATCAAGGTTTCCGGTAGGCTCGTCTGCCAATATTATTTCCGGATTATTTAAAAGCGCCCTAGCGATAACCACTCGCTGCTGTTCACCACCCGATAATTCATGAGGCATGCTATTGAGTTTGTCCTTCATGCCCACCTTTTCAATCATTTCATGCACACGATCTTTTATCGATTTATCATGTTTCCAGCCAGTCGCCTTCAACACAAAAGCCAAATTTTCATAAATATTCCGATCGGACAACAACCTAAAATCCTGAAAAACCACTCCAAGCTTTCTTCTAAGAAATGGCACCTCAGACCGTCTAATTTTTTTCAAGTCAAAACCGGCAACATTAGCTTCGCCGGCAAATAAATCTAATTCAGCATTTAAAATTTTAATAAGGCTGGATTTTCCACTCCCAACTTTTCCAATCAAATAAACGAATTCACCTGCTGCAACTTGCAAGTTCACATTGGTGAGGATCAATTTGTCTTGCTGAAATACATCGACATTTTGAAGAGAAATAATTGGTGCGTTTTCCATTTAATTAGAATTTTCTACACCTACAAAACTAATTTTTTTTACCCAATCAAATAATAATGAGAGGAAATAAACAGTTTCTTGTTAAGAAATCAGCTTCTTATTGCGGTAAAAACGAGAACAGATTAATTATTTTAGCCATTCAAATTAAAACAACGTTTATGAAAGCAAGACGTTTTCTGCTTATTATATTCGTTTGCTGTCTTTCAGGGATCACCCTGGCACAGCAGACAAGCTACTATCCATCGCTTATTGCAGATGTCCAAAAAGCCAAAGAACTTTTCAATAAAAACAAATTCATAGCAGCTCAACAGCAATTTGAGAAAATTGACAAGCAAGCAGACAAAGGCTCAGAAATTCAGTCTGAAGCCAGATATTACCAAGCATTGTGTGCACTGCGACTTGAAAATGAGAACAGTGAATACCTGGTTGAGCAGTTCATTCAAAAAAATCCGGAAAGCCCCTATTCAAACCGTGCACTTTTCGAACTGGGAAGCTATCATTTCAATGAAGGTCACTATGGAAAACTACTCAGTACCTATCGGAAACTTCGCCCATTGAGGCTAACAAAAGAAGAGCAAGTGAAAGTTCATTATCAGGTAGGATATTCATATTTTCAAACCGATAGACTGCCTCAAGCAGAAGTTGAGTTTTCAAAAATTAAAGACACCAACAATTTATACGCAGACCCTGCAAAATATTATTGGGCCCACATAAAGTATTTGCAGGAAGATTACAATGCTGCACTTGACGAATTTAAAAAGCTGGAAGATAATCCAGCATTTGCCGGTGTGATTCCATTTTACATCAGCCAGATTTATTACAAACAAGAAAAATATGCAGAAGTAGTAGAATTCACAATACCATTGCTTGAAACTGCAAAGAAAGATCAAAAAGCAGGACTTGAAAAAATTATTGGAAATTCATATTTCCATTTGAAACAATTCGACAAAGCAATTCCTCATCTAGAATACTATTTTGCTGAATCAAATAGCAAACTACGAGAAGAAAACTATATGCTAGGGTATTGTTATTATATGAACCAGCAATATGCCAAAGCCATTGAGCCACTGGAAAATGCATCTAAAGGTAAAGATGAATTGGCTCAAAATGCCTATTACCATTTAGCAGACTGTTACATAAAGGACGGCAAACATGATAAAGCTAAGTTTGCATTTGAAGCGGCATCTGAATTAGATTTCAATGCGGAAATAAAAGAAGATGCGCTATTCAATTTTGCGAAAATAACCTACGAATTATCATACTCACCATTTAATGAAACCATCAAGGCATTTGATAAATATATTTCACTCTATCCAAATTCTGAACGAAACGATGCTGCCTATGATTATTTGGTAAATGTTTACATGAGCACCAGCAATTATCGGGATGCTATTGCTTCCATTGAAAAAATTCAGGTTAAAAGCACCTCTATAAAAAAGGCCTATCAAAGAGTAACTTTCTATCGAGGATTAGAGCTTTTCAATAACCTTGATTATCGTGGAGCAAATCAGTTATTCGATACCTCATTGAAAAACGGACAATATGATAGTAATCTGAAAGCTGCAGCCATTTACTGGAAGGCAGAAGCAAATTACCGATTGGAAGAATATAACACTGCAATTAATGGCTTCAACCAGTTTTTAAAAACACCTGGTGCAATTTCGCTACCCGAATATCAAACTGTTCATTACAATCTTGCTTACTCATATTTTAAATTGAATGACTATAAGTCGTCATTGCCACTGTTTGAAAAATTCATTTCCAACAATATCGACGATCGTTCAGAGAAATTGGCGGATGCTTATAACCGACTGGGAGATTGCTACTTTATTGACAGAGACTACAGAAATGCCATCAAGAGTTATGAATCAGCTTATCAACTAAAATCATACGATCCTGACTATTCTTTATTCCAAAAAGCAATTTGTTTGGGAATCGACCAAGAGCAGGAGCAAAAAATAAGTACTCTGCGCACCCTTGTTCAAACCTACCAAAAATCAGCAATGATCGATGATGCTCTTTATGAATTGGGACGAGCTTGTGAAAGAAATGGACAATCCAAAGTTGCATCTGGATATTATAGCGATTTATTGCAAGAACATCCGCAAAGTGTTTATCGCCCGAAAGCCTTATTACAATTAGGATTGATTAATTATAACTCCGGCGAGTTCAAACAATCAATGACCTACTACAAACAAGTGGTAGAACAATATCCGGAAAGCGAGGAATCGCAAGCAGCATTGCTGGGGATTAAAAACAATTATGTAGAAATGAATAATGTGGATGGATATTTTGCCTATACCAAACGATTGGGTTCTGGCGTTCAAATATCTGTTTCCGAACAAGACTCACTTAGCTATTTGGCTGCAGAAAAGCTATACATGTCCAGAAGCACGCAAGCAAAAGAGCAACTGGAAAAATACCTTCGCCTCTACCCTTCCGGCAGTTTTGCCATTAATGCTCATTTCTATTTAGGAGAGCTACGCTATCAGGAGAAACAATTTTCATTGGCGCTAAACGATTACGAATATGTTTTGGATCAATCCGATAACATATTTACAGAGCCTGCTCTTTCCAAAGCGTCGGAACTGCAATATAATGCAGCCAATTACCACGAGGCATTGACATACTTTGAGCGACTGGAAAAAACGTCCAACACCAAGTGGAACCTGTTAAAAGCCAGAGCAGGTAAAATGCGCTGCTACTACGAATTAGCAAATTATGAGGAATGTATTAAAGCATCAAAAAGTCTTTTGAGTTCCGACAAACTAACAGATATATTGAAGCGGGAAGCAAATTTCAAGCTAGCAAAAAGCTACTACCACACCAACCAACAAACACAAGCATTGCCGGTGTTAGGAACGCTGGCAGAGGATACAAAATCCATGGAAGGTGCGGAAGCCAAATACCTGATTGCTGAAATTCTTACCAGCCAAAATAAGTTACAGAATGCAGAGGAAGAAATCATGGATTTCATTTCCAAAAATACCCCACATCAATTTTGGTTGGCAAAGAGCTTCATTTTGCTCTCGGATATCTATCTGAGCCAGGGAGATGAATTCCAAGCTTTACACACGATTAAAAGTATTGTTGAAAATTACCCGATTCCTGATGATGGCATTGTAGAAACCGCTACCGCCAAACTTAACCACCTTGAAAAACTTCAAGAAAGCCAGCAACAGCAGCAGGGTGAACCTATGAAAATTGACATCAACCAACAGTAATTGAAAAATCAGACAATATGAAAAAGTCATTCATTTTATATAGCTTCCTAATCATTTTTGGAAATTCAGTTTTTGCTCAGAAAGACAGTACTCAACTCAAACAAGAGGTTGAAGTTGTAAAGGCATATAAACCCAGCATCTCTGACGCTTTCAAAATAAACGATATTCCACAAATACAGGATGCAACAGCAAAAAAGCCCCAATTCAATTATCAGATTACACCACAACCTGTATTTACCACTTTCCCAACAGAACCATTACAGGCTGCTCAGATGGTCGGAGAACCAAAAGCCAAGCAAGGAAAGGGATTGTTAAAATTGGGAATTGGGAACTACCAAACTCCATATGGTGAATTTTTCTTCAACACCAAGGCTGGTAAGAAAACTGATTTTGGACTTCATTTTAAACACCTGTCATCGAATGGGAAAGTGAAGCTTATTAATACCGATCGGGTTGATGCACCTGAGAGCAACAACTTAGCTGAGATGTTTACCAAACACTATTTTCGAAATTCATCATTAAATACGCGATTATTTTTTGACAGAAAAGGGTATACCTATTACGGATATGCTGGAAATTTCATGACTGATGAAGAGAAAGAAATGCTAATACCACATTGGCAAGAAAAGCAGGCGATGTCGAAAGGAGGCTTGCAATTAAACTTATTCAGTAATGAAGATCGTCGTTCTGAGACAAATTACATGGTCAATATGAATTACCAGTACCTTGGTTCCAAAACAGGGCAAACAGAGCATTTTGCGCAACTAGGGACTAATATGGGACACGATTTTGATTCGTTTAAAGGTCTGCTTGATGCATCCGTTACCTATTTAAAAACAGATAGTATCTTTAACAATACGAGTGATGCCTACGGAATAAAGCAACAGATATTGCTACAAATTAAACCATCCATATTATTTGAGGCAGAGACTGCTTCATTAAAAGCAGGAATTAATTTATTCACCATGCTGGATGACGATTCAGATGCACGGCTTCTGATAACACCTAACATCTATGCTGACTGGTGGCCTGTTGAAGGAGTTTTGGCGTTGTTTGCAGGTGCAGATGGTTACATCAAGCACAATCATTACTCAGTTATAGCTGAAGAAAATCCATTTGTTGATCCATATCAGGACGTTGAAAACAGCGAGTATCAATACATCCTTTTCGGAGGGATTAAGGGACAATTGACAAAGCGGTTAAATTACCGTTTTCAGGTTGATTATTCTTCAATCAAAAACCAGCACTTTTATGTACTCAACAATTTTGTGAAACCAGAAAATGAAACAGAGCTTTCCTCCCTCAACAACACGTTCGATGTTCAATACGATGATCTAAAACAACTTACTCTCAGAACAGAACTATACTATACAGCTTCAGAACTGGTGAATTTTCATCTGAAAGGAAATTTCTATTCGTACGATTTAAACACCTTGGAAACTGCCTGGCACAAGCCTGGATTCGATCTAACATTATCTGGCATGATTCATCCAGAAGGTCCATTTAGCTTTTCAACTGAAATCTTCGTAGTTGGAGAACGAAAAGCTCCTGTCGTTACAATTAATCCATTAGCGAATTCAACGACAAGCGTATACACCATTGAACCAGTCATTGACCTCAATTTTGGAATGGAGTATCAATACAGTCCAAAACTTAGTTTTTTTGGTCGTGCAAACAACTTTGCATTTCAAAAATATGAGAGTTGGCTCGGCTACGCTCAACAAGGTTTTAACCTTCTTATCGGGCTTAGTTATTCCTTTTAAAGAACCGAATTTTTAGACATCAAATTAGAGAAAAATCAGGCTCATTCCCCCGAACCTTATAACAAGCTGAACTACTGTGTTTTGTTTCTCAACAAAATGTTGAAAACTTTAGTATTTGCAAGCATTTCAAGTACATCAACTTAAGCATTTTTTTACTATATTTGCATGTTATGTATCGAAGGCGAAGAACGATGAGTAATCAATTGAAATTTAGGTACCTGTCAACAAATAAAACCAATTCAAAAATTACGTTTTTGATGACTGATTTTTAGCAATCAGTTATCTTATTTTTATTTGATTGTGCCGAGGCATAAAAGGATTATATTTTGAACAAACCAAACATACAATAGATGAGCGAATTAGAAAATAAACCAACCAATGGAAATGGTAACGGAAACTATTCAGCAGATAGTATTCAGGTATTGGAAGGTTTGGAAGCCGTGCGCAAACGCCCGGCGATGTATATTGGTGATGTAAATGAAAAAGGATTACACCACCTGGTTTACGAAGTAGTTGACAACTCCATTGATGAAGCTTTGGCTGGTTACTGTAACAACATTGATGTTATTATTAATGAAGACAACTCAATATCAGTTACTGATGATGGCCGCGGAATTCCAACGGAGAAACATACCAAAGAGAACAGATCAGCTCTCGAAGTCGTTATGACCGTTCTTCATGCTGGTGGAAAGTTTGACAAAGACAGTTATAAAGTTTCCGGTGGATTGCACGGTGTTGGTGTTTCCTGTGTGAATGCATTGTCGTCTGTACTAGTCGCAGAAGTTCACAGAGAAGGTAAAGTATGGATGCAGGAGTATCATCGAGGAGTACCTCAATATGAAGCTAAAATTCTCGGCGATTCAGACAGAACCGGAACAATTGTCACGTTCACTCCTGATGACACTATATTTTTAACGACCACTTATAAATATGAAATATTAGCAGCACGTTTGCGCGAATTGGCATTTTTGAATGCAGGTATTCGGTTGAGTTTAATTGACAAACGTGTTCAGGATGAAGAAGGGAATTATAAATCAGATATCTTCTTTTCGGAAGAAGGATTGAAAGAATTTGTTGAGTATCTCGATGGAACCAGGGAAAGGCTGATTGATGAAACCATTCATATTTCTTCTGAAAAAGCAGGAGTACCAGTTGAAATCGCTCTTCATTACAATACTTCATTTTCGGAGAACATTCATTCCTATGTGAATAATATCAATACCATCGAAGGAGGTACTCACTTAACTGGTTTCAGGAGAGGTTTAACCCGAACGTTGAAAGGCTATGCAGAAACATCAGGCATGCTTTCCAAGCTGAAATTCGATATCAATGGCGATGATTTCCGTGAAGGGTTGACTGCAGTTGTTTCTGTAAAAGTACAGGAACCACAATTTGAAGGACAAACAAAAACAAAATTGGGTAACTCCGAAATTAGTCTGCCTGTAGATCAGGCTGTAAGCGAGATGCTTTCAAACTATTTGGAAGAAAACCCAAAAGCAGCAAAAGCAATTGTAAATAAAGTAATTCTTGCTGCTACTGCCAGACATGCTGCTCGCAAGGCAAGGGAATTAGTTCAACGTAAAAATGTATTGTCCGGAAGTGGACTTCCAGGAAAATTAGCCGACTGTTCAGATAAAGACCCAGCAAATTGCGAAGTTTATCTGGTTGAGGGAGACTCTGCAGGTGGTACGGCAAAACAAGGTCGTGACCGTAAATTCCAAGCTATTCTTCCTTTGCGTGGTAAAATTCTAAATGTGGAAAAAGCCATGCAGCACAAAGTTTACGAAAGTGAAGAAATACGAAATATATTTACCGCTTTAGGCGTAACAATCGGTACAGAAGAAGACTCAAAGGCTGTTAATCTTGACAAGCTTCGTTATCACAAAATCATTATCATGACGGATGCCGATGTGGACGGAAGCCACATTGCCACTTTGATTATGACATTCTTTTTCCGATTCATGCCAGATCTAATTAAATCCGGGTATTTGTATATTGCTACTCCTCCACTCTACTTAATCAAAAAAGGTAAAAGAGAGTCTTATGCATGGAACGACCAGCAACGCCTCCGCTTGATTGATGATTGGGCTGATGGCAAAGAAAGCAATGTCCATACTCAACGATACAAAGGTCTTGGTGAGATGAACGCACAGCAACTATGGGAAACCACCATGGATCCTTCCGAAAGGACGCTTAGGCAAGTAACTATTGAGAATGCCGCCGAAGCTGACCATGTTTTCAGTATGCTAATGGGAGACGAAGTTCCCCCTCGCCGGAAGTTCATTGAAGATCACGCTGTCTACGCGAATATTGACGCATAACAATTATAAAAAAGTCATCCTTCATTAAGGATGACTTTTTTATAATTGATACTTTATTCTTGCTTTTATATCCGGAATCCAGCAACCAGAATCATGTAATTATGAAAATCTGTATTTTTTCTTCTTCCAGCAACGCTATTGCTTCAGTTTATATGGATGAGGCAATTAAGCTTTCCCGAATTATTGGTCACCAAAAACACACGTTAATAAATGGTGGAGCCAATGTTGGATTAATGGAAACCGTACTTAAAGAAGCTAAAAATGCAGGCGCAAATACCATCGGAGTAATTCCTGAAAAATTAAACGGTCATAAGTTGGCCTCGGAACATGCTGATGATTTAATCGTCTCTAAAGACATGATGGAAAGAAAAGCCATCATGCGAGAAATGTCCGATGCATTTGTAGCTCTCCCTGGTGGCTTTGGAACCTTGGAAGAAATCCTGGAAGTGATTACTTTAAAACAATTAGACTATCATAGCAAAGCTGTTGTTTTCCTAAACAGCAATGGTTTTTATAATGATCTATTCAAGCAATTCGAACGCTCATTCGAAGAAAATTTTGCAAAAACCAGCTACCGAGATTTATATTATATCGCCAATTCAAGCGAAGAGGTAATGGAATATTTGAATAGCTACACTCCTCCCCAGCCTGTCAATAAATGGTATAAAGTGCCAGAAAAGTAATTAAGCCCCCCATCATCTTTCAACTTATCTACTTTCTGTCGCTAAAGAATCGCAACATTATTACTCTTATGTCTTCTTTTTATTTATTCTAAATTAAGTCTTCACGTTGAAATATCTACATAGTTACATGTTTGTGTGGTGTTTTTTTTAATATCTTAAAGCCTTGACAGGAAACCTTTAGCCCCTGTTTTTGTTAAGGAAGTTGAAAAAACTTCTATAGCAAATAAACACGTTTAAAAAACCATTGATATGTTTGATCTTGAATTGATTAAAAAAACCTACGGGAATTTTGGCCCCCGTATAAACAAAGCCAGAGAGGTATTAAAAAAGCCATTAACTCTTTCCGAGAAAATTCTTTATTCCCATCTGTTTGATCCTGAGAAAATTCAGGAATTCAAAAGAGGAGTTGATTATGTTGACTTTGCACCAGACCGTGTGGCAATGCAAGATGCGACTGCTCAGATGGCCTTACTCCAGTTTATGAATTCTGGAAAGGAAAAAACTGCTGTCCCATCCACCGTTCATTGTGACCATCTAATTCAGGCACAAGTTGAGGGATTAGCAGATCTAAAACAAGCCTTAAATATTAATAAGGAAGTTTTTGATTTTTTAGAGTCCGTATCCAATAAGTATGGAATTGGATTTTGGAAGCCAGGAGCTGGGATTATTCACCAGGTAGTGTTGGAAAATTATGCTTTCCCGGGTGGAATGATGATTGGAACCGATTCTCATACAGTTAATGCTGGTGGTCTTGGAATGGTTGCCATTGGAGTTGGTGGTGCCGATGCAGTTGATGTCATGGCAGGAATGGCTTGGGAATTAAAATTTCCAAAGTTGATTGGCGTTAAGCTTACCGGAAAACTAAGTGGGTGGACAGCCCCTAAAGATATTATTTTAAAAGTAGCAGGCCTCCTGACCGTAAAAGGTGGAACTGGTGCCATTATTGAATATTTTGGAGAAGGTGCAAAATCGCTTTCTGCGACAGGAAAAGGAACTATATGTAACATGGGTGCAGAAGTTGGAGCGACCACTTCTACATTTGGGTATGATAATTCCATGGAACGCTATTTACGAGCAACAGGCAGAACTGAAGTGGCTGATTTGGCAAATGGCATAAAGGATCATCTGACAGCGGACGATGAGGTATATGCAAATCCTGAGAAATATTTTGATCAGCTGATTGAAATTGATCTGAATAAATTAGAGCCACATATTAATGGACCATTCACGCCAGACCGAGCTACACCAGTTTCTAAAATGGCGGAAGAAGCGAAGAAAAATGGCTGGCCAACAAATATTGAAGTTGGTCTAATCGGATCGTGTACAAACTCATCTTATGAAGATATTTCCAGAGCTGCATCACTAGCAGAACAAGCAGTAGAAAAAGGCTTAAAAACGAAATCTGAATTCACTATAACGCCGGGTTCTGAACAGGTACGGTACACCATCGAACGAGATGGATTTATTGATACTTTTAATAAGATTGGAGCAAGTGTATTCGCCAATGCCTGCGGGCCATGTATTGGACAATGGAATCGCCCGGGTGCCGACAAAGGTGAAAAGAATACGATCATTCACTCTTTTAACCGAAACTTTTCCAAACGTGCCGATGGCAATCCTAATACTCACGCATTTGTTGCCTCTCCAGAATTAGTAACTGCATTAGCCATTGCTGGTGATTTAACGTTCAACCCATTGACGGACACTTTAACCAATGAAAAAGGTGAACAGGTAAAACTGGATCCTCCTACTGGATTCGAGTTGCCTTCGAATGGATTTGAAGTGAAAGATGCTGGTTACCAAGCTCCAGCCTTAGACGGATCTAATGTTGAGGTAAAAGTATCACCAGATTCAAACCGACTGCAACTTTTAGCAGGTTTCGAACCGTGGGATGGAAACAACATTACAAATGCCAAATTATTGATTAAAGCCGAAGGCAAATGTACCACAGACCACATTTCAATGGCTGGTCCCTGGTTGCGCTTTCGTGGTCATTTGGACAATATTTCCAACAACATGCTGATTGGTGCAGTTAATGCCTTCAATGGAGAAACTAACAAAGTAAAAAACCAGTTGACAGGTGAATATGATGAAGTGCCAAAAGTTCAACGTGCATATAAAGAGAAAAAGATTCCGACAGTAGTTGTTGGAGATCACAATTACGGCGAAGGCTCTTCCCGTGAACATGCAGCCATGGAACCACGTCACCTTGGTGTAATAGCCGTTATTGTAAAATCATTTGCTCGTATCCACGAAACAAACTTGAAAAAACAAGGAATGCTTGGATTGACATTCAATACAGAAAGTGATTATGATAAGATACAAGAGGATGACACATTCAACTTTGTTGACTTGAAAGAGTTTGCACCAGGCAAACCTCTCACACTGGAAGTTGTTCATTCAGACGGCTCGAAAGATAGTATTGTGTTAAACCACACATACAATCAGCAACAAATTGAATGGTTCAAAGCGGGATCTGCTTTGAGTCTAATTAAAAAACAAAATTCATAACTAATCAATAAATACACCCGAAAAATGAAAAAAATCGATGTATTAAATCCAGTGGTGGAGCTGGATGGAGACGAAATGACCCGGGTTATATGGTCGTTTATCAAAGAGAAACTTATTTTTCCCTACCTCAACCTGAATGTTAAGTATTACGATTTGGGCATGGAAAAGCGTGATGAAACTGACGATCAAATAACAGTTGACGCTGCCAATGCCATTAAAAAGTATGGAGTAGGAATTAAATGTGCCACCATCACTCCTGACGAAGTACGTGTTGAGGAATTTCAATTGAAACACATGTGGAAATCTCCAAACGGAACCATCCGTAACATATTAGGTGGAACAGTTTTCAGAGAACCCATTTTAATTAAAAACATACCACGATTGGTGCCCGGATGGAAGCAGCCAATCTGTATTGGTCGTCACGCTTTTGGGGATCAATACCGAGCAACGGATTTCCTGACCAAAGGTAAAGGGAAACTCACTATCACTTTTACACCAGAAGACGGAAGTGAGCCTCAAACCTATGATGTGTACGACTTTGAAGGAGATGGTATTGCAATGGCCATGTACAATACCGACGAATCTATTACCGGATTTGCACATGCATGTATGAATCAGGCTTTGGCAAAAAAATGGCCACTTTATATGTCAACAAAAAATACTATTCTTAAAAAATACGATGGTAGATTTAAAGACATCTTCCAAAAGGTTTTTGAGGAAGAGTATAAAGATCAGTTTGAAGCTGCTGGTATCACCTATGAACACCGCTTGATTGACGACATGGTTGCAGCAGCAATGAAATGGGAAGGCGGTTTTGTGTGGGCATGTAAAAACTATGATGGTGATGTTCAATCCGACACAGTTGCTCAAGGATTTGGTTCTTTAGGATTAATGACTTCAACATTGATTACTCCGGACGGTCAGACAATGGAGGCTGAGGCAGCCCATGGAACTGTTACCCGCCATTTCAGACAACACCAACAAGGGAAACCGACCTCTACCAATCCAATTGCATCTATCTTTGCGTGGACCAGAGGTTTAGCATTCCGTGGAAAACTTGATAACAACAGCGAACTTATCAATTTTGCAGAAACGCTCGAACAAGTTTGTATCGAAACTGTTGAAAGTGGCAAAATGACTAAGGATTTGGCGCTTATTATTCACGAAAAAGATTTGAAAGAGGAACATTACCTGACCACAGAAGAATTCTTAAGTGCAATCGATGAAAATCTTCAAAAGAAGCTGAACTAGACTTTTGAAACAGATCAATTCCAAGTCTGGAACAAAATATATTTATGGAGAACACTATTCAAACACACAATGGCAAGCTGGAAGTCCCTGATAATCCCATCATCCCTTTTATCGAAGGAGATGGTATTGGCAGGGATATTTCTGGTCCGAGCCACCAGGTCATTGATGCTGCGGTGCAAAAAGCTTACGGTAGTTTAAAAAAAATAGTTTGGAAGGAAGTTCCTGCCGGAGAAAAGGCGTACAAAGAATTGGGAAGTTATCTGCCAGATGAAACATTGGAGGCTTTTAAGAAGTACCTTGTGGGTATAAAAGGGCCATTGCAAACACCTGTTGGCGGAGGCATTCGCTCATTAAACGTTGCATTAAGACAAACATTGGATTTATACGTTTGCCTACGACCAATACGATGGTTTAAAGGAGTGCCGTCCCCTATACGCTATCCATCTTTAGTCGACATGCATATTTTCAGAGAAAATACGGAAGATATTTATGCAGGCATTGAGTTTATGACTGGAAATGAAGACGCTAAAAAATTCCTGGATTTCCTTGTTAATGAAATGGGGTCTACGCAAATCCGCTTTCCGGAAACAACCTCTTTTGGGATCAAACCGGTATCGAAAGAAGGATCTGTAAGATTAATCAAGGCTTCTATAGAATACGCTATTGAACGGGGTTTGCCATCAGTAACACTGGTTCACAAGGGAAATATCATGAAGTTTACTGAAGGTGCTTTTAAAAACTGGGGCTATGATTTAGCAGAAACTGAATTCAAAGATCAGGTTTTTACCTGGCGCCAGCTTGAGAAGATTCAATCAGACAAAGGAAAACTTGATGCAGATAAAGCACTTAATCAAGCTAAAAAAGATGGAAAAGTAATCATCAAGGATGTAATTACCGATGCCTTTTTACAAGATAGCCTACTGCATCCATATGATCATTCTGTAATTGCAACAATGAACCTAAATGGTGATTACATCTCGGATCAATTAGCTGCAATGGTCGGTGGTATTGGTATTTCTCCCGGAGCAAACATCAATTACCAAAGTGGGTATGCCATTTTTGAAGCTACGCATGGAACTGCTCCAACAATTGCAGGAACAGGAAAAGCAAATCCAAGTTCTTTAATCCTTTCAGGCGTTATGATGCTTGAATACTTAGGATGGAATGAAGCTGCTGAACATATTCTTGATGCAATGGAGCACACTTTTGCAAAACGAAGAGTGACCTCTGATCTGCATGCAATGATGGAAGGTGCAAGCCTGGTCTCTACCACTGAGTTTACTGATGAAATTATCAAAAATATTCATTAACTTAATAGCAGAAAAAAATAATAACTAAAATAATAAAACGATGGAATACATTAAGAACCGATTTTATCAAAAGGCCAGTAAATGCACATCCGAATATCAACGGTTGAAGCAAGACCATTCTGATAAAGTTATCGCTGAGGTTACATTAGGCCAGGTAATGACTGGTATGAAAGGCGTACCAAGCTTAATTACCGATACCTCTAAACTGGACCCAACAACAGGAATCCGTTTTCGAGGATACACAATCCCTGAAATTAGAGAAAGGTTACCGCGATTGCATCCGGATGGGGAACCTCTTCCGGAAGGCCTGTTTTACCTCATGCTGGTTGGTGAAATTCCAGATAGAGACGATGTCCTAAACATCAGTAAAGACTGGGCAACAAGAGCTTATGTGCCACAGCACGTATTTGATGTTATTGACTCTCTGCCAAAGAATTCCAGGCCGATGACTCAATTTAGTGCAGCAATTTTGAGCATGGCAACAGACTCAATCTTCCAAAAAGCTTATCGCGCTGGAGTCCACAAAAAGCACTATTGGGACACCACTTATGAAGATGTAATGAACTTGATTGCAAGGCTACCAAGAATTGCAGCATATATCTATCGTCGTAACTTTTTCAATGATGATCACATTGAACCGGATCCAAGACTGGACTGGGCGGGAAACCTGGCCCACATGATGGGACACAACACTGAAGAAGTAAAACGATTACTGCGCCTTTATATGGTAATTCACGCTGATCATGAAGGAGGTAATGTTTCTGCTCATGCTACTCACTTGGTGGGATCTGCCTTGAGTAATCCATATTATGCTTATGCTGCCGGAATGCTCGGATTAGCTGGACCATTGCATGGATACGCAAACCAGGAAGTAATTAACTGGATCTTCGAAATGATACAGGAACTCGATACTGAGAATCCAACTGAAGAACAAATTGTTGCTTATTCAGAAAAAACACTGAAAGAAGGAAGGGTCATTCCTGGATATGGACATGCAGTTCTCCGTCAAACAGATCCACGCTTTACAGCACAACAAGAGTTTGCTAAAAAATACATCAAAGATGATCCACTAATCAATATTGTAAATACTCTTCACAGAGTTGTTCCTCCAATTTTGGAAGCCACAGGTAAAGTGAAGAATCCTTGGCCAAATGTTGATGCCTATTCTGGTTCATTATTGTATCACTACGGACTGAAAGAGCACACATTCTACACTGTTTTATTTGGTGTATCCAGAGCTCTCGGCGTACTTGCTTCCTTAACAATGGATAGATTATATGGGCTTCCTATTGAGCGTCCGTCTTCTTACCCATTAAAGTGGTACAAAGAGAAAGTAAATGACACCACTACTGAAGGTTGTTAAAACACAAAATTGACATTATTATATTTAAAGCTCTCAATTGAGAGCTTTTTTCATGTCCTTTATTTCCCTATGAAATTAACTTTTATACGTAATTAATGTAACAAATCTGCTTTTCAGTAGTCTTTTAAGAATATATAGCTAGAACCCGAACCAATGAAAACTCTAAGCTCACTCATTCTACTTAGTATCCTGATACTGAATTGCAGTGCCCAGAATTTCCCATTAAAAAAGTATACCACTAAATATCTAGGAGACGATGAAATTACTATAGATGGTAATCCAAACGAGATTGCATGGGCAAAAGCGAGTTGGCTCAACGATTTTATACAATTTGAACCTTACGAAGGAATCGCCCCAAGTCAAAAAACAGAATTTGCTATCCTCTACGATCAAAACTATATATATGTAGCATTTATAGCTTACGATTCAAGTCCGGACAGCATTGTTCAAAGAATGACAAGAAGAGATGCGATGGATGGAGATTTTGTTGCCATTCAATTTGACTCCTACCATGACAAGCGCACTGCTTTTAGCTTTTTGGTTAGTGCAGCTGGAATCAAATCTGAGTTTATTGTAAGCAACGATGGAGAACGGGAAGATAAAACCTGGGATCCAATCTGGTGGGTAAAAACCAGCAATGATGAAAAAGGTTGGTATGCAGAAATGAAAATTCCGCTAACTCAACTCCGATTTGAAGAATCAGACGACTACACATGGGGACTACAAGTTGGCAGATACGTGTTCAGAAAAGATGAATTGAGTCTGTGGCAGCAAGTATCTAAAAAGCAATCCGGATGGGTTTCTCTTTACGGTGAATTAACTGGATTGAAAAATATCAAACCACAAAAAGTCCTTGCAATAATGCCTTATATTGTAGCAAGAACTGATCGATTTGAAAAAGATGCCAGTAATCCATTTACTGCAACAGGTAAAGATAGCAAGCTAAATGTTGGACTAGATGGAAAAATCGGTCTCACAAACAACCTGACAATGGATTTCACAGTTAATCCGGATTTTGGGCAAATTGAAGCTGACCCATCTGAAGTAAATCTAACAACCTTTGAAACTTTTTTTGAAGAAAAAAGACCCTTCTTCATTGAGGGTAAAAATATTCTGAATTTTCCACTAATGTTTGGAGACGGCGACCTTGCTGATGAAAATCTCTTTTATTCCAGAAGAATTGGTCGTCGCCCACATCACACTCCCGATATTGATGATTCTCACTATATGGAAATCCCTGAATTTACAAGCATTGCTGGAGCAGCCAAGATTACTGGAAAAACTAAAAATGGTTTATCTGTTGGATTCCTGGAAAGTGTTACAACAGAAGAATTTGCCAATATCAGTAACGGAATTGCTTATGAAGAGAAAGTTGAACCACTTACAAACTACATGGTAGGTCGCATGCAGAAAGATTTCGATGAAGGCAATACGGTTATTGGCGGAATGTTTACTGCTGTAAATCGAAAAATAAACGACGACCATCTCGATTTCTTACACACTGCTGCATATACAGGAGGCTTTGACGTTGTGCATAAGTGGAAAAATAAAATTTGGGAAGTCAGCCTAAGCTCATATTTTAGCCATGTTCAGGGAAGTGAGGAAGCAATCACTGAAACTCAAAAATCATGGACACACAACTTTCAGCGTCCTGATGCAAATCATGTTAGTCTTGATACAACCAGAACCAGTTTAACCGGACAGGGAGGAAAATGTGTACTCGGAAAATTTGGAGGAAAATTTAAGTTCATGCTTGCTACAGCTTGGAAATCTCCCGAGCTTGAGTTAAATGATATTGGTTTTATGAGACAAGCTGATAATATCATGGAAGTAGTTTGGATTGGTTACCGAATCTACGAGCCATTTTCAATTTTCAGAAATTACAGTATTAATTTCAATCAATGGTTAAACTGGAATTTCGATGGTGAGCAAACGGGGCCCGGCGGAAATATTAATATGCATATGCAATTTAAGAATTACTGGTATTTAAGCATGGGTGGAAACATTAATGGAGAAAGCTTGGAAACCACAGAGCTTAGAGGTGGTCCTGCACTTTTAACACCTGGATATAAAAATATATGGGCATATATAGGAACCAATGAACAAAAGAAATTATCATTCGATTCTCATTTTAACATTTTAAGGGGAAACGAGAAAAACAACTGGAAACATGAAAACTACAGTGTTGGATTCAAATATTTACCTACCAAGAACTTAAAAATCACAATTTCGCCAGAATACAGTATCAACAAAAAGGAGTTACAATACATTGATCAGTTTGAACACAACTCAACGACAGACTATATCTTCGGAACCATCGACCAGAAGACTCTAAGCATGTCAATCCGGTTAAACTACAACATCACTCCTGACCTTAGCATCCAATACTGGGGACAACCCTTTATTGCTTCAGGCAAATATAATTCGCTCAAAAAAATTACAAATAGCAGAGCCAACGACTACACAGATCGATTCCATACCTTTACAAACGAGGAAATACAATTCAATAGTTCCAACGATTTATACTCAATTTTCAAAAGCGGTGCTGAAGAACTGTACACAATCGAAAACCCAAATTTTAACGTGAAGGAATTTTTATCCAATATGGTCGTTCGCTGGGAGTATCTCCCTGGATCAACCTTATTCCTGGTTTGGTCTCAAAATAGAAATCAGGATGATTCCTCAGGAAATTTCAACCTTAAAAATAACCTTGACGAATTGTTTGACACGAAACCTTATAACGTTTTTCTCTTGAAATTATCCTACCGATTTGGAAGGTAATTTTCGTGATCTCTCATCATGCAGAACAAAAAATTGTTAGCAACTCCATCTTTAAAAGACACAAAAGTCTTCTTTAGAACCTACAAATACTGATATTCTGTGGGTTACCAACAATTGTTAATTTCTCCGGTGAATTCATCGTTAATTTAAAACCCAAAAAACACTTGACTCAAGTAACTAATCTTTAGTACTTTTGATTGTATCAGGTGAGCGATAAAAGACTGCTCCGGAGACGTGGAGGCGAAAAAGGTTCTTAGCTGAACACAGATCAAATCAATCAAACCTTCGGGTTTGCACGAACAAAGGAGCCGAAGTTTAAGCCACAAAAGACCCGTTCTTTTAAAGCTTGATTAAAATGAAATTCATGAAAATGAAAAGTAGTTTTAAGATTGACAATTACTTCCACGAAGGAATTCCATTCCGGAAAGAAGGTTTGATGGAATAAGTTTCGGCTTCAGACTATCAAACTGGGAATAGCGAAATCGTAAGACCTACCTATCCCAACCGTTGTCAAAAACTCCGTCTTGGAAAGTTAACCGCAAGGAAAACTGAAAAGACATCCTTGAAAAACAGTTGTAAAAGGCCGTTTGAAAAGGAACAGGGCATTGAGTACGAATTTCGATTCAGAAAAATAGCCAGTCAAAATAACAGTAGCCTGACATGGAAAACAACTTCGGTTGTTGGAAGTGAATGGGAGCTATTCAGACCGAGTGGTTCCCATTGTTGTTTTTTAATGAATTCAATTGCCTTCTGTTCGCTTTCATGGATCTTGCTTCAAAAATCAAAAATCTGTAATTGATCTGTTTACAGTTAACATTAATTTTACAAAAAGGGCTTATTCCTTAGACCCCTTTTAAATAACTTTTAGGTTACATTCAAAGAAAGATTAATTTCTATATTTGCCGCAAATTTCAGAGCGCAATCTATTCTAATTTTCAATTATGAAACAAATCAAATACATTACTCCCGAAGAAGCAGTTAAAGTTATAAAATCCGGCGACCGTGTTCATCTTAGTAGTGTGGCTGTTACTCCACACACGCTAATAAAACCAATGGTTGAGAGAGGACGTAACAAAGAAATTTTCGATGTTAAAATTCAGCACATCCATGTTGAAGGAACCGTAGAATACGCCAATCCTGAATTCGAAGGAATCTTCGTTTCTGAACAATTCTTCGTTGGTGGAAACCTTCGCAAGCAGACTCAAGCAGGTTATGCGGATTATATTCCTGTTTTCCTGAGTGAAACGCAAAAACTAATTCGTGAAGGTTATTTAAAGGTAAACGTGGCAATGATCATGTGTTCAACTCCAGACAAACATGGCTATGTGTCACTTGGAACTTCTGTGGATGCAACATTGGCTGCTATTGAATGTGCAGATGTTGTAATCGCAGCAGTCAATCCAAATGTACCACGTGCTTGGGGTGATGCAATGGTTCATATTGATGAGATTGATTTATTTGTAGAAGACGATATTCAGCTATATGCTCATGACATGGCACCGTTAACTGATATAGATATTGCTATTGGTAAAAATGTAGCAGAATTGGTTGAAGATGGTGCTTGTTTGCAAATGGGTATTGGAGGAATTCCAAATGCAGTATTAGCCCAACTTGGTAACCACAAAGATCTTGGTGTACATACTGAAATGTTCGCTGATGGTATCCTTCCTTTAGTTGAAAAAGGAGTTGTTACCGGGAAACACAAAAAAACAGACAAAGGCAAAATGGTTGCATCATTCCTGATGGGATCAAAAGAACTTTATGATTTTATTGATGACAACGCACGTGTTGCCATGATGGATGTAGCACATACAAACAACGTTCATATCATTCGTCAAAATGACAAAGTAACGGCTATCAATTCTGCATTGGCAGTTGACCTTACCGGACAAGTTTGTGCAGATTCAATTGGAATCAAACATTATTCAGGTGTAGGTGGTCAAATTGACTTTATCCGTGGAGCTGGTCATTCGAAAGGAGGAAAACCAATTATTGCATTACCATCAGTAACTGCTAAAGGAGTTTCTAAAATATCTCCTATATTAATACCTGGATCAGGTGTTGTAAGTACTCGTGCAAACATGCACTGGGTAGTGACTGAATACGGTGCAGTTAACCTTTATGGAAAAACACTGCAAGAACGCGCACGTCTTTTAATATCTATTGCTCACCCCGAACATAGAGAAGAATTAGACAAAGCCGCCTTTGAACGGTTCGGTCCCCATTTTCACTATGTAAGTGAACAGGTTCAAGCTTAATAAAATCAAGGCAGGGGGTTCCCTGCCTTTTTTAATACGTGTAAGTTATCGATATTAAATAATTCTAAACTATTTAAATAGCTCACAAACAGCCGCAAGTAGTATCTCTTTAATAAATTACTTTTGTTCATTATTTATTTTTCACAGAAGAAAAACTTGCAGAAATTTTCGAATTTTTGAGCCATTTGTTTAAAAAGATTTTATCAATCGATACATTTGCACATTCAAAACAGAGAACTATATATATCAACTATATTTAACAACAACCAAAAAATGGAAGTATCACATATTGAACACATTGGAATTGCAGTAAATAGTCTTGATGAGGCTATCCCTTACTACGAAAAAGTATTAGGAATGAAGTGTTATGCCATCGAAGAAGTAGCTGATCAAAAAGTAAAGACAGCTTTCTTTAAAGTTGGAGACACAAAAATTGAATTATTGGAATCAACTGATCCAGAAGGACCAATTGGTAAATTCATTGAAAAAAAAGGTCAGGGAATCCATCACCTTGCTTTTGCCGTTAAGGATGTCAACCAGGCGTTAAGCGAAGCAGAAGAAAGTGGCGTGAAACTAATTGACAAAACAGCCAGAAAAGGAGCAGAAGGCATGAACATCGGGTTCCTTCATCCAAAATCAACCCTTGGAGTATTAACCGAATTTTGTGCTGAATAAAACCTGAAAACATTTTTTTACACATCAAATGAGTAATCAAGATAAAATCAAGAAACTAATTGACTTACGTGCAGAGGCCAAATTAGGCGGTGGGATCAAAAGAATTGACTCTCAACACGCAAAAGGAAAATTTACTGCACGGGAGCGAATTGAAATGCTACTTGACGAAGGTAGTTTTGAAGAATTCGATATGTTTGTAACGCATCGTTGCACCAACTTCGGAATGGAAAAAAACAAGTTCCTCGGAGATGGAGTTGTAACTGGTCACGGTACTATTGATGGTCGCGTTGTATATGTCTTTGCTCAGGATTTCACCATTTTCGGAGGTTCTCTTTCAGAGACTTTCGCGATGAAAATCTGCAAAGTAATGGACATGGCTATGAAAGTAGGTGCTCCATTAATCGGAATCAATGATAGTGGTGGTGCACGAATTCAGGAAGGAGTTACCAGTTTAGCCGGATACGCTGAAATTTTCGAGCGTAACATTTTGGCTTCTGGAGTAATTCCTCAAATTTCAGCAATCTTTGGTCCTTGCGCTGGTGGAGCAGTATACTCCCCTGCCCTAACGGACTTCATCATGATGACTGAAGAAAATTCCTACATGTTTGTCACAGGTCCAAAAGTTGTAAAAACCGTAACTGGCGAAAATATTACAACTGAAGATTTGGGAGGCGGTAAAGTTCATGCCAGCAAGTCTGGTGTTGCTCACTTCCTTGCAGAAAACGAACAAGAAGGTGTTTTAATAATTCGTAAGTTATTGAGTTACCTTCCTCAAAATAATTTGGAAGATGCTCCAATTACTGACTGCTCTGATCCAATTGATCGTTTGGAAGACAACTTAAACGAGATCATTCCAGACAATCCAAACCAGCCTTATGATGTAAAAGACGTCATTCACTCGTTGGTTGATTATGGTGAATTCCTTGAAGTTCACAGGAATTATGCAAAAAACATTGTTGTTGGTTTTGCTAAATTCGACGGTCAACCAGTTGGTATTGTTGCTAACCAGCCAAATTATCTGGCCGGTGTTCTTGATATCGAAGCGAGTCGTAAAGCTGCACGCTTTGTGCGTTTCCTTGACTGCTTTAATATCCCAATTATCACTTTAGTCGATGTTCCAGGATTCTTACCAGGAAGTGGACAAGAGTACGGTGGTATCATTACTCATGGAGCAAAATTAATGTTTGCATACGGTGAAGCTACTGTGCCAAAAATCACGATTACACTTCGTAAATCATACGGTGGTGCGCACGATGTAATGTCTTGTAAGCAACTTCGTGGAGACTTAAATTACGCATGGCCAAGTGCTGAGATCGCTGTGATGGGTGCCGCTGGTGCGGTTGAAGTTTTGGAAGGTCGCAAACTTAGCACAATTGAAGATCCTGAAGAGCGTGCGAAGTTTGTTGCTGAACACGAAGCGGAATACAAAGAGAAATTTGCGAATCCATACCAAGCAGCAGCTTACGGATATATTGATGATGTGATTGAGCCAAGGAATACACGAATTCGCATTATTCGTGGATTACAAAGTTTAGCAACTAAAAAGCTGGTTAATCCACCTAAAAAACATTCAAACATTCCATTATAATCGAATAAACTATGAGTAATTTAATCATATTAACTTCGACAATGGATTTCGGATGGACGGTTGCGTTGGTTGGCTTCTTCATTGTATTTGTTGCATTGACAATCTTGGTGATAGTTTTTTTAAGACTTCCCAAGCTGATCAACATAAAATTCAAAAAGAAGAAAGAACCACGCAAAAAAGATTCCCATTGCAAAGATGAAAATGAGTGTGTAATCGAAGGAAATGTAACAGCAGCTATTAGTATGGCTCTATACTTATACTTCGATGAACAACATGATGAGGAAAGTAATATTGTAACCATCAAGAAAGTACGCAAAGCATACTCTCCCTGGAGTTCAAAAATTTATAGTGTGACCAACAATTGGCCGCGTTAACAGCTTTATTGCATAATTTATTAAAAAATGAAAAAGTTTAAATTCACTATAAGCGGCGATGAATATGATGTTCACCTTCAGGATATCGAAGAAAATATTGCCACAATTGAAGTAAATGGAACAAAATACGAGGTTGAAGTAAAACGAGAAATCAAGGCATCTAAAACCCCAAAACTTGTTCGCAAACCAGTCGTTCAGCAGCCTGGAGAAGGTCAGATTAAAAAGAGTCAATCATCAGGAGTAGCTATTAAAGCACCACTTCCTGGAACCATTTTGAAAATTAATGTTGCCGTTGGTGACGAAGTAAAAGAAGGTCAAAATCTATTAGTGATGGAGGCCATGAAAATGGAAAACCAGGTACTTGCAGAAAAAGCCGGCCAAGTTTCAGCTATCAAAGTGAAAGAAGGGGATGCTGTTTTGCAAGATGATGTATTAATTGAAATTAGCTAAAAACTGCTGGTAATGAAAAAACTATTTATACTGTTAGCCGCATTGCTAATGATTCTCCCTGCATTTTCGAGGGCAGATGATACCAGCAATCTGGCAGAAACTTTAACCGAAGGGAAATGGATCAACCGGAGTGATGGCTACATTTCTTCGCCTACTTTCAATCCAGAAGTAGATAAAAAGGAAGATTTTGAAACAGCAAAACGCTACAAAACAATTTCTTTCAATGAAGATTACCATTTCACCATGGATTCGTTAAAACAACGCTATACAGGTAAGTGGGCAGTTGAAAATGGGAAAATAAAATTAACCTTTTTCCCTAAAACGGTGACTCACCTGTTCAAGAAAACGGATCCAAACAGCCAATCCAACGATTACGTCACTTCAGACGAAGTGTTGAATCTGGGAAATCGCGAACTCCATTTGAAAGATGGCAAACTATCAGGTGATGGATATGAATACAAGAACTATTCAGGAGCTGTGTCTGGTTTGTTTAACTTCTATGAATTTTCAGGATTTGCCAATGTTTCATGGAAACATATCCTGATGATGTTCATTGGATTTATCTTCATCTTTCTGGCTATTAAATATGACTTTGAACCATTATTGCTTGTACCAATTGGGTTCGGGATTTTAATTGGAAACATTCCAATGTTTCAAGCGGTAGATTTCAACTTAAAGCTTGGAATCTATGAGCCTGGCTCTGTAATGAATATCCTCTACCAAGGGGTTGTTCAGGGATGGTATCCACCATTGATTTTCCTTGGAATTGGTGCTATGACAGACTTCTCCTCATTAATTTCAAATCCGAAATTAATGCTTCTTGGAGCTGCTGCTCAAATTGGTATTTTCCTAACATTCTTAGGAGCTCTTTGGATGGGATTTGCCCCACCAGAAGCTGGTGCAATTGGTATTATCGGTGGAGCTGATGGTCCTACTGCGATCTTCATTTCATCAAAACTAGCCAATGGACTAAACGTGATGGCAAATGGTGAGACGGTGAAAAACCTGATTGGACCAATTGCAATTGCTGCATATTCTTATATGGCGCTCGTTCCGGTTATTCAGCCTCCGGTTATTAAACTATTAACTTCAAAAAGAGAACGATTAATCAGAATGAAACCTCCAAGAGCGGTTTCTAAACTGGAAAAAATCTTGTTCCCAATTGTAGGTTTGATATTAACCGCATACATTGCTCCCTCAGCCCTTCCTCTTTTAGGAATGTTGTTCTTTGGAAACTTGTTAAAAGAATCTACTGTTACAAAACGTTTGGCTGATACTGCAAACTTTGCATTAATCAATGTTATCACCATTCTACTTGGTATTACTGTTGGTGCTTCAACGCAGGCTGATGTATTCCTGACACCATCTTCAATTAAGATTTTCTTGTTAGGAGCATTATCGTTTGTAATTGCAACTGCCGGTGGTGTAATTAGTGCCAAGATCATGAACTTGTTCTTCAAAAAAGAAAATAAAATTAATCCGATGATTGGTGCTGCAGGTGTTTCTGCCGTTCCAGATAGTGCTCGTGTTGTACAAACCATGGGATTAAAAGAGGATCCAACAAACCACTTACTTATGCATGCGATGGCACCAAACGTTTCTGGTGTTATTGGTTCAGCAATTGGTGCTGGTATCTTATTAAGCTTCTTAATGTAAGAATAGATAAAAATTTTACAAAAAGGCTGTTTGATTCATTTCAGACAGCCTTTTTTATTTTGATAGCTTCAATATTACCTGCATAAATTTTTGTATACTTGTATCACCTAGTATTTAAACCAAATAAATCATGAAAAGATTTCTATTATTAATCCTTGCATTTATTATGCTTTCTCCTGTTTTTTCGCAGGATAAAAAATCAACAGTTGAAAAACTAAACGTACTTGTTTTTTCGAAAACAGCCGGATTTAGACACAACTCTATCTCTAATGGTATCAAAATGATCAGCGACCTGGGACAAGAAAAGGCCTGGAATGTTACTGCCACCGAAGATCCAAGTTTGTTTACAATGGACTTCCTTGTGAATTTTGATGTAGTCGTATTTTTGAATCCGACCTTGGATGTTTTAACAAACAAACAACAAGAAGCTTTTAAAACATTTATGGAAACCGGAAAAGGTTTTGTTGGTATCCATGCTTCTGCTGATTGTGAGTATGACTGGGACTGGTATGGCAGGTTGAATGGCGCTTTCTTTAGAACGCACCCACCTGCACAAACAGGTACCGTAATATTTGAAGATTTTAACCATCCTTCGATGGACGTGTTTAAAGGAATGGAAACATACACCACCGTTGATGAATGGTATACCTTTAAAGCAAATCCAAGAGAAAATGTACACGTACTGGCTCGATTGGATGAAACATCAATAAAAAAGTCAAACAATGACAACAACTGGCAAATGGGAGACCACCCTATAATCTGGTATCAGGAATTTGATGGGATTCGTTCTTTCTATACAGTATTTGGACATACTCCTGAAGCATTCGACGACAAAAACGTTCGTGCACATATTGCCGGAGCGATTGAATGGGCAGGAAAGAGAGTTGATTAAAAATTAAATTAAAATAATATCAAGGAAGGCACTTTTTGAGTGCCTTTTTTATTAAAATAATTTCTGCTGTGAATCTTCCGGTTTGCCGGACAAATATTCTTCAACAATCTGATCAATCGTCATAAGGCATTTTCCACAACTTGTTCCGGCTCGTGTCGCATATTGAATATCTTCCGTTGATGTTGCTCCTTTTTTTAAAGCAGACAAAATTTCATTCTCAGATACCATATTACAGATGCAAACTAACCTATTCCCCATCACTTATCTTCTAATATTGTAACTACAACCGATCGGTTTTCTCTTGGCCCATCGAATTCGCACAAAAAAATGTTTTGCCATGTTGAAAGTCCCATTTTCCCATTAATTAGAGGAATTGTTTCTGAAGGACCTATCAAGCCTGCTTTTAGATGTGAATCTCCATTATTATCCTGTGCGTCATGCTGCCATACACCGTGTGGAATTAATTTTTTAAGTAAGTTAACAAGGTCATTCTGCACGGAATCATCCCAATTCTCCTGAATCATTATTCCTGCAGTTGCTCCTTGCACATAAACGTTTACTATTCCCTGCTGAATTTCACTTCGCTCAACCACTAACTCAACCGCTTTAGTTATATCATATAATCCATCGTGGCTATTAGTTGGTATGTTCAAAGTTTTTTGCATCAAATCACAAACTTATTCTCAATAAACAATCTGATTTCTCGATACGCATCAAAAACAACATCCTTTTTGGGCAAGGTATCATAAATCTTCTTCACCATCTGCTTTTCAGAAAGTATTCTAAAACTTACTTTAAAATTTAAATCAAAAACCATTGAAATCAAGAATAGTTTAAAATCCTCCAATGATTTTAGATCCTTTTTAGAGACAGACTTTTGTTGCATGATACTTTTCAAAACCGCCTCATTAATGATTCCTGTTTTAGGAAGATTATAATTAATTGAAGGTATTTTAAAGGAACCATCTCGTTCAAGGTTTGACACACATATATCCCAGATGTCCAGTTTATCGGCATCACGCAAAATCTGGCTAAATAATAAAACTTGCTTGTCTTCTTTTACCGGTAATGCAGGCAAATTATGATACCTGATTGCTTTTACAATCACCTCTTGCGAAAACTCAGAAAGATTCTTATAAAACTCCTGATCTTGAATCATCACAGCTCCCAACTCTGCATGATTTTCCGATTCAGCATCATTAAATGTTTGATACTTCTCAAACTGTTGAAACCGACCTAAATCATGCCATAAACCAATCAGTTCAGCAAGTTGCTGTTCTTCTTCATCCAACAGAATTTTCTCAGAAATAAAACGAGATATTTGAGCAACATGTTTTGAATGCTTTTCCCGAAGGATAAGTGATTCAATAATCTGTTGATCTTTATTTTTAAGAAATGAGGCAATATATTTCTCAAAGAAATCCTGCCCTGCTTCTATACTTTTCTTTTCTATTTTAATCGCTTCCATAAGTCGACAAAAGTAAGTTATTTACTGTTCAGAATGAATCCAAAAACGCCTGATTTATTAACAACAATTGCCAACTTTCAATAAACATTCAAGTTTTTGTATTGAATTGGTTCATAAAAAAAATGTTTTGCTATTTTTGCAAGCGCTTTGGCCCCATAGTTCAATGGATAGAATACAAGATTCCGGTTCTTGCGATCTGGGTTCGAATCCCGGTGGGGTCACTTGGTCAACTTGGCTTTACAGAGGTATGATTTATCTTCATACTTCTGTTTTTTTTGATGGGTTATCTCAATATTCAATTCGAAAACTAATTTCTCTTTACTTTTCTTGTGATAGAATCGATTTAATACATGTAAAGCTTGTAGCTGATGTTGCAGGTACTGTATATTTTAACAAAGCATTTTTCACATTCGTTTTCCCTATGTCAAAGTAATTCAAATCACTGTCTGATGTAACAAATGCCTCAAATGCTGTATAATCTGTCCCTTGAATTCAAATGGCAATATCTTTATCGACGGTACCCATTATTGACAATTATAAAAGAATTAGGATTTTCACCTCAGTTGCTCGCAAAAGCAATAGCTTGGATATCCTTGTTTTAGTTTGGACTTAAGCGACTTGCTTTGCAGCTCTTGATGCTAATTTTAAATAATAATAGTCCTTTGTAATTTCAATATCCCCATCTTTAGTTTTTATAGGGAATTTGCATTATCACTTCCCCTGATCTTCATTGGAGGACTCAGTTTGTCAGACTCAAAATGAATAAACATATTTTGTATCGTTTCTTCCAATCCTGTTTTCAATCAATATTCCCAAAGGGCTTATATTGTGAAAACTCCCATTCGACTATAAAATCCTTTAGCAAAACTTTCTCTTCTAGCAGGTTGGCAGAAATATTCTTCTGAAAGACAATATAGATATTAGACAGCCCATCCTCTTTCCTGAAGTATCCATTATAGTCATGGATTTCAATGAAATTATTTTGCCCAGAAGTTATGAATCCTTGAAATTGAGAAATAAGAAATGACTTGAAATAGTGACAATTTTTGAATAATATTGAAACGTATGTGTGGATATATCGCAATTTGTATTTTTTAACTAGAGCGAAATAAGTTCATTTTTAAAAGCGTAAATAACCAAGTTAACGGTGTTAAAAGTCTCAGTTTTTTGGAAGAGATTGCTTTTGTGTTTTTCTACTGTTTTATGGCTTAAATGAATGAGTTCAGCAATTTGTTCGTTGTTTAGTCCTTTACAAATCAGGTTCAGAATTTCTTTTTCTCGAGAAGTAAATTGGGCGATAAGTTGTTTGCCCGACTTGCGCTCTTTGTTTTTGTATAAATTGCGTGAAATTACTTTTATGATTTCCGCAGAAAAGTAACTTCCTCCATCAGCAACTTTCTTTATGGCTTTTTCGAAATCCTCAATGTCCGAGCGTTTTAGCATGTAACCTTCCACTCCGGCCGATATCATCTGTTCAATAAATTCATCGTCAGCAAAAGAAGTGAGTGCAATAACTTTTAATTCAGGAAACTTGTTTAGTGCTTGTTTTGTAGCTTCAATACCGTTCATTTTTGGCATATTAATATCCATCAAAACGATGTCGGGTTTTACGTCGTCAATAAGTTCCAGAAACTCCTCGCCATTTGATGCTTCGCCAACAACCGATACAAAATCGAAATTGTTTAATAACATGATCAAGCCATCTCTAAAAATTTTGTGATCGTCAACAATTATGATGTTTGTGTTCTCCATGTTAGTGAGTTATAAATTGAAACTTAGCATAATTTTCACTCCTTTTCCTTCTCCTGTATTAATCTCATACTTTCCACCAAGCGACTCAATACGATTGATAATATTTCCCAATCCCATTTTTTCTTCATCAGATGTGTTAATAATATCAGGATTAAATCCTTTTCCATTATCACGATACAATACAATTACCGTGTTTTTTATTTGTTGAATATCGATGTGTAGCTTTGATGCTTCCGCGTGTTTTAGCGTATTGTTAATTAGCTCACTACAAATACGAAAGACATTTAATTCAATATTGGAGGCTAATCTTATATCCGTAACAGTTGAATTAACCACGCAGGTAACTTCTCCAATTTCATTTATTTTATCGCATATTATCTCTAACGATCTTATTAGTCCGTATTTGTTTAAGATTGATGGATTCAGATTATTTATAATAGCTTCCAGATTTTCTAAAGCTATTCCCGATAACTCTTTTACCTGAATAAGGCTTTTGTTTTCAGCGATACTCGTGCAATCTTTTTCAATTAGCTTGATAAAAAGTGCAATTCCTGACAGAATCGACCCCAGCCCGTCGTGCAAGTCGGCTGCAATTCTTTTTCGTTCTTTGTATTCAACTTCAAGTGCTCTGAGTGCCTGTTGTTTTTCAATCGTGTTATAAGAATTGATTATTCGGTAAATTAAAAATATACATACCAATAGCAAAAAAAAGGTTAACAGCACGAGTGTAAATACTCTTTGTCTGAACTCGGTATTTTCGTGTAGAATGTAATCATGAATTTTTTTGTCCAATTCCTTGTAAGTGAACTGAAAATCACGATATTCAGTTAAGATTGTTTCGTTAAAACCTTTCGCATTATTTTGAAGTAATGCTGATACATTATTCTGTAACTGCTTAACCTGATTGTCAACTTCTTCAAGCGAATTTCGAAGGCTGGCTTCACGGCTCCCTTTATATTTCTCTGAAATAAGCGAATCGAGTGAAGTGGTGTATTTCCCGGTGTTTGTAAAACAATTTAAGATAGTTGTTTTTTTCGGGGAGTCGTTAAATAAAAAGTAGTCATCTAAAAATATTCGGCTGTGGGAGATTTCGAGGTCGATGTTTTTCGAGAGTTCCAGTAATGAAAGGTGTTCACGATCGAGACGCAAACTTTTTATGGAGGTGTAAATAATACCGGCACAGGTAATTGTAGTGAAGGTAATAATGGCCAATAAGACTCTTCCGCGAAATAATATCTTTAAACTCATAGTAAATTCAACAATTTCTTTTGATAAAGATATTCAATTGTATTTACATAGAAAGATAAAATCCCCCGCTGAACAACAGCGGGGGTAATATTTTTCGAGCTTATTAAGCGCTTGGAATGCCTCCCATACCAAATACCATGGCAAGAAGTGCAACAGTTTCGATTATGCCCATTGCGGCAATGTACATACCCGAACCTTGTTTATCATCAACAGCTAAGTTGGCACAAGCTGCAGCACCAACGCGACCCTGCATAATTGCAGAGGCTGCAATGGCGATACCTACAAAAAATGCCCAGATCATCTGGTTGGTATAACTGTCAGGACTAAGGTTAGCTCCAATCATTGAATTCATGAAAATCATACCATAAATTACCTGGCTTAATGGCATACCTACCATTGCCAAAGCCAGCGAAGGAAGTTTTTTCTTATCTCTGATCGATTGTTTCCAAAGCCCTAAAGCTCCCATGCCTGCAATCCCGGTTCCAATTGCTGAACCTACACCTGCAATACCCAGAGCAATAGCGTGTCCGCCAAAGCCTGTAACTGTTGTTGCTAAAATTGTTGTTAAAGTCATTTTTATACTATTTTAAAAATTTTATTGTTTGTTGTCCTTCAAATTGAAGGGTTTATATTCATTTCCAGAAAATTCAACTTCGGCGTGGCCGGCGTACTCAAGCATATTTAAACGAACACCATGAACCAGCACTGCCATTGCCGCGAGGATCATATTTAATCCGTGCCCTAAGATTAAAACCAGCACTGCTCCAATTCCGGACGCAACTGTTGTAATACCGTCGCCAATTGCCATTTGGTTGAAACTTGCTGCCATTAAAACGGTTGACAGACCAACTGCATAAAGCCGGATGTACGAAATAATGTCGGAAAAACCATTGATTATACTGAGTGGTAAATTACCTATTGATGAAAGCATGCCTTTAAAGAAGCTAGTTCCCGGTTTTGAGAACAAAGCCACGAGCAATGCGCCTCCAACAAACAGCCAAACCATTATTGTCGGAGCTTCAATTCCCAATACCATTTGGTTTACAACAAGGTACAGACCCCAGATAATTGCTATCCAACCGAATTGGGCAAACGCTCTTACGCTGTTATTAAATTTCCATGCAACCTGCAGGTGTCCGACCGTTAGGTGAACAGCACCAATCAGGAACATGATTTTTTGTATAATCAGGTTGTCGCCACCAAAGCTGGCCAGTGCGTCAATTTTTAAGCTGCGCAGCACCGGTAGTTCGGCAATTGCCTCCGAACCAAAATAGGTTCCGGTTAACACACCCCAAAACATAATCGACACCGAAAGTGTATAGATCAACCCAAACTCAATTTGTTTGGCGAATTTTTTCTTCCGGTGTGCCAAAAAGGTGATCAGCAAGAATACCAGACCGTAGCCGGCGTCTCCCACAAGAATTCCCGTGAAAAAGGTAAAGAATACCATAAATACCCGCGAAACATCCATTTCCTTGTAGCCCGGAACCAGCCCCATAAAATCCATTACCGGCTGAATTCGCTGTGCCCATTTAGGAGTTCGCACAAGGGTAGGGACTTCTTCCATTTCTTCCGGCAGGGGATCTTCAATCACATATCCCCAATCGCGTGCCTCGGCGGTTTCAATAAATTGATCCACATGTTCCAGCGGAATAAAACCTTTCCAGAAACGAACGTGTTTATCCACTGCAAGACCACCAAATTGTACATTACGAACATCATAACGACGTAAGCGTTCTTTTAAGCCGTCTACCAATACAGCTTTCTGTTCGCGTAGCTGAAGTAAAAACTCCTTGTTACTTTCCAGGTCCTTAATGGTTGCAGCTAATAATTCTTTTGCGTTTTCCAACTCGTTCTGCGGAAAAGGTAGTGCTTCCATATCCAGCAACCGTTCGCTGGCATCCTTGGTTAATAAAATAACCTGGTTCAGATCTGAGAATTTGCCAACAACCTGAATGTCTTCACGATCGGAAATTTTCTTTAATTCCCTATCGTTGATCAGGTATGTTTTAATCCAGATTCCCTTCTCGTTGAGGTCTTTAATATCCTTGAGTGTAATATTACCCCAATTCTGAAACCAGGCGATATCGCTTGTCAAATTGAGCTTAGTCTTTTTCAATTCCTGACGATGATGTTCAGCGTCCAATACCGTTTCCATGAGAAAAACCGCACCTCTTTCCAGTTTCGAGTAATCAGTAATATCATTATTTTTTGCTCCGGTGTATTCTTCTTCTTCATCGTAACGATCCAGAACCGAAATGGCTTGCTGCAGTTGTTTTATACGTGCATCAACCCGCTCAATCGATTCGTGTTTTGCTGCTTGCAAAGGAGCAATGTGAATTACTCCGAGTTCTCCCAAAGCCGTAAGTTCGGCATCAATATCATCGGCAGATTCGGGCATAAACAGCATCAGTTTCTTCATTTCTGCTATCATAGGCTGCCCTCCTTTTGTTTGCTTGTTTTTACCACTTTTGCCGTTGCAATTGTAAGGCGCTCATCGTCTTGCAATTTTTGCCCGATTTTACGAATGGCCAATTTTGCATTCGGAATACGGCGATTCTCAAACAGTTTTACCCGTGCACGCACATCCAATAGCTCTTCTTCCAAAAGCTCGATTTGTTCTTTCAAACACTCGATTTCGGCCAGCAGTTGCAATTGTACCTGCATCAGTTCAATGGCATCGTCAACCCACAAAGGGGTGTTGTCGTTAAATGGCATTACGTTAAAGTCAACCTTAACGAACTGCTGAACACGAACTCCGGCCACATCAATGGTTTTGGTTATAATTTTATTCACCGAAATGTATTCATTGATGTTTACCCACGAGTCGCTGATTACGGCCGTCCACTGTTCTGCTGCTTTTCGGTTCTTTTCAATCTCTTCGCGAATTTGCTCGATTCGTTCAGCGATGGTGTTTATCGTTGCCGTCAACGATTTTTCCATCGCCTCAAACAACGGCAGCATCCTTTCCGATACCTTCAGGATTTTCTTCTGACGGGCCCGTTCCGTTTTTGTATATTTTATTTTTATACCTGCCATTATTTGCCCTCCTTGTTTTTCCCCGGATTTACCACTGATGCCAATACGTCAGCACCTTTAATTTCGTCGAAGGAATACAATCTTTCCACCAGCTGAAGTTTTAGTTTGTACACCAAAACTTCTGTTAGGGAGAATGTTTTTCCGGCCTCAATATCTTGCAATTCTTCCCATTGCCACTGCAAAATATTCATCTCGCGTTCCATGGGATTTCCGCGCAGCATTGAATTCGGCATTCGTTCCGGCTTCGGCTGACGGTTTTGCGCTTTGGCCTCTCTAACTTCTGAAAGATCTTCCTTAATACTTTTTAAAAGCGAGGAAATGCTTTTTACTCCAACTTTGGAATCCAACTTTTGAATATCAACTGATTGCAGCGCCTTAAAATGTCGCGACGACAATTGGCGTTTTGCGTCATCGTTAAATTTATCAATTGTAATCGGAGGAGCCTCTCCCAAGGACAACGATGGCAAACTGGTCATAAGATAAACCATGTTTGACATATTTAATCCTCCTGGCTTTTAATGATCCGGTCAACTAAATCCTTGTTGAGTAAGGAAAATAAACCGCTCTCAATTTCTTTTGAGCTTACTACGAAACTTATTCCGTCTTTGTCGGTCGATTTTACTTTTATTTTGGCTTTACTTGCCGAAAGTGGTTGTAAAGTTACCTCTTCCTGAAGTGCTTCTTTTAATAAAAATGCTTCCATTTCTTTGTGCAACTCCGGCGGTACTTTTATCGATTTTTTTCCTGAAATCGAATCGATCACAACTTTTAGCAGTTCTTGCAGGTATTCTTCCTGACGGAATAAAGTTTTGCACTCTTTACCAAACACCTTTTTCAGGTGGTTTAAGATGGTTATTTTTGTGGCTTCAACCATATCGCGCGAAGCCTGTGCAATTGCTTTCTCTGCATTTTTTTCGGCTTGCGAAGCTTTTGTTTCAGCCTCTTCAATAATTTTTTTGCTGGTAGCTTTTGCTTCTGCAATCAGCTTTTCGGCTTCCTGCTTTGCATTTTCAATTATGCGTTGTTTCTCTGCTTCGCCGGCATTAACTCCCTGCTCTTTTAGTTTGGAAACAATTCCTTCCAGGTTTTCTTTATTTTTTGTCATCTCTTTTTCCGATTAGTAGTTAGTTCCAATATTGCTCGATCAGTTTTTTACTCAACCCGGTTTCGGTTGGTTCAAAATGTCGTTTTAAAATATCCCAGCATCTGTCTAATGCGGCTTCCAGCTCAATGGGTTCTCCAAATGGTTCCTCCATATTCGCGATAAAATCTTCGCGGTAACGAAGCAGTTTTTGAGAGAATGTATCGTTTGCAGCACCAACTTCGGCTGCCTCGTAGGCTTTTTCAGCATCGGCAAGCAACGATGCCATTACAGTCATAATAGGGCGGTGATCATCTCGGGTAGTGTCGTTAACCTGCTGCTTTAAACGCGATAGCGAACGTGCCAGTTTCAGCTTGCCATTGTCAAGGAAGAACTGTCCCTCGGTAATGTACCCTGTGTTATCAGGAACCGGATCTTCGAGCGATTCAAGCGTTGTTGCACCGATAATGGTTATCGAACCTGCACCTTCAATATCGGCAGCCACCTCGTAACGTTTCGCCAGCTCTGAATACAACGAACCAGGATAACCCTGCAACGAAGGAATCTGATCCTGGTAATTGGCAACGTTACGCAAAATGTTTGACCAGTTGGTCATGTCGGTTAACAGCACCAATACGTCTTTTCCCTGGTCGGCAAATTCGCGCGATACACTTAATGCCACATCGGGTAACATAAGGCCTTTAATCTGCGAGTCTCCGGCAAGGTGTGTAAACATGATCGTTTTATCGATATTACCCGACTGCGACAGCTGCTCTTTGAAGTAGTGGTACTCGTCGAATTTTAACCCAATACCGGCAAAGATAATTACATCGGCCTGTGCACCCTGTGCAATCTGCGAAAGCAGACGATTGTAAGGCTCGGTAGGACCGGCAAAAATTGGAATCTTTTGCGATTTTACCAGTGTGTTAAATACATCGATCATCGGAATCCCTGTCCATAGTGGTTGCTTGGGAACCAAACGAACCGTTGGATTTAAGGTATCTAATCGTGTTGAGACTTGTTTGTCGAAAATAATTTCAGGACCGCCGTCGGCCACATCGCCAATTCCATCAAAACTACGGCCAAGCATATTGTACGAGAAACCTGCGGTAAGCGGAACCTCGTGCATGCGTATTTTTGTTTGAGTGCTCAAACCCTGTGTTCCGTTAAACACCTGAAAACGCGTTGAGTCTTCGGTAATATTAATTGCTTTGGCAAACGAAAGGCTTTGATTGGTTCCGGCTTCCAGCAATTCTACCACGTGGTTAAGTGCCACACCAGGATTTCCTTCAACCGAAATCAGTGCTTTACCAACTTCGCTAATTCTATTTATTTCTTTTCGTATCATAGTGTGTACTCTCCTTGTAAAATAAATTGTTCAACTTGTTCCGGAAGAACTGCCATTTCATCGAAGCTTTGTGCAGAAGTGTTCCAGTCTTTCCACCACTGGCGCAGTTCATCAAATTTTGCTTTTACCATCTCTTTTACTTCTTCATCTTCTTTGTCATCCTGAGCAAAATCGATGGTGCTATCGATAAGTTTTTGAACGGCTTCGTTGATAACGATCAGGCGTTCAGGTCGGGTACACGCATCCAGTTTGTGGAAAGCATTTTGCTGCATAACACAGAAATCGATGGTGAGTCCTTTTTGATAAAGCACATATTTTTCTACCGGAACCTTTTTCAAACCAATGGTGCTGATGGTTTGGTCGATACCGTTTGCTTCGTAAAGCGTTTGAAGCATTTTATTGCGGTCGTCCCACGAAATAAAACTGTCGTACACCGATGAGGTATAAGAAAGCGGATCGATGGCAGGGTATTTTTTAGCATCGGCACGGTCTTGCGATAATCCCCAGAAACCACCGGTTGCATCCATTGTTGCCTGTGTTACCGGCTCCTGGAAGTTACCACCTGCAGGCGAAACTGTTCCGATAAAAGTTAGCGAACCTCCTGTGCCCTGATCGGCACCGGCACGCTGGTACATTCCTTTAATCTGATCGGGGATATCCATAGGAAAAGCCTCCGGGCCAGGAATATCTCCCTGGCGGCCACTTCGCTCACGAAGTGCTTGTGCCCAACGCGAAGTTGAGTCGGCCAAAAGTACCACGTTGTAACCCTGGTAGCGATAATATTCGCCTACCGTTAGTGCAATAAATACACTGGCCTCACGCGCTGCAACGGGCATCGAACTGGTATTACCGAAAATACACATTCGGTTCATCAGTGAATCGCCGGTTGACGGATCTTCGAGTTCGGCAAAATCTTTAAACACCTCAACAGCCTCTCCGGCACGTTCGCCACAGGCTGCCATAATAATAATATCAGCTAAAGCATATTTACACAGCGAGTGCTGCAATACGGTTTTTCCGGCACCAAAAGGACCCGGGTTTCCAACCGTTCCGCCATAACTAACGGGGGCAAGTAAATCGATAACACGCACTCCGGTAGAAATTGTTTTACTCGGGATAGCGCGATCCTTGAACGGAATAGGGGATTTAACCGCCCAGCGGAATGCCAGTTTTAACTCGTGTTTGACGTTATGACTGTCTGAAATAACAGCAACCGTTTCGGTAATATTAACCTCGCTTTTTTCGATAATGCTTTCCACTTTACATTTGCCAAAATTAAAAGGCACCAAAATGCTGTGGGTTAAACGTCCTTCAGGAACGGTACCAATGGCATCGCCACCATTTACTTTGTCGCCAACTGCTACCGTTGGGGTAAATTCCCACAAATTTTGTTCATCAAGTGCCGGAGCTTTCATGCCGGGCACCAGGTAAGCATTCTGTTCGCCCAGTTTGTATAAGGGATTTTGCAGTCCGTCCCAAATACTGGTTAGCAACCCCGGACCCAGAAGTACCGATAAGGACTTACCTGTAAATTCAACCTGATCGCCAATCTGAGCACCTGTTAAATCCTCAAACACCTGCATTTCAACAATTCCCGCATCCGCATGTTTCGGATCGGGAATAATTTGTAATACTTCGGCTTGTAACGACTTACCATCTACGATAACATTGGCAGTTTCACCCATTATCACATTTCCGTAAAATCGTGCTTTTACAAGCGAATCCTGAATGGATATGAGTTTGCCTGTTCTTGTTGTATTATTATTCATGTTATTTTATATAGAATGTCTAAAAAATCTTAATATACTTTGTTTTTTAAAAATGGAGTGATCATTAATATTTTCTTGCGTGATATATTAATAAATCTTAACATTTTGCTAGTTATTATCCGAGTGACACTTAGAACTGTCAATAGCATTTATATCTCAAAAAAACGTGCCAGAGTCAATATTGAAAGCATATTTCTTCATCGACAACTGACATTAAAAAGTTTTTCAATCCAAACCTAACACTTTACTTATCATCAATTTAACATCGACTCATTTGCTTTTCATAGAAAAAGAGAGTCGACAGGATTTGGTGTATAATTAACTGTAAAAACGGGCAACTTACTTCCATGAACGATTTCGGAAACAAATTTTCCGATGTTCTTATTCGAGAATATCGATTCCTGATGCGTACGAATTATCAATAACTCGGGATTTTCTTCTTTTACATATTCCAGAATTACCTGATGAGAATCCTGATTGTACACTTTCAGTATTTTAATATCACATTCAATATCATGATCCTGTAGTAATTGTTGAATCTTCTGCGCATTTTTTAAAGCAAGACTTTTTTCTGCATCAATATTTGCTTTTAACGCTGAAAGAATTGTAATTTTTGCATCATGCTTTTTTGCTAAAAATTGCGCCCATAAAAGTCTTTTCTTTGTCGATTGGGTAATGTCGATTGGAATCGCAATATTCTTTATTTGGGGTACACCAAAATCTTTGTTCACCGTTAATACCGGGCATTTAGACAAGCCAATTAATTTATCAACTTCCTCTTTTGTTAATGCTCCCGGATAATTGCTGTCGCTTTTATCAATCAGGAGAAACTCCAGGCTGTCGGTTTTTGATTTTTCCAGTAAAACTTCCACCGGATTACCGGCCCGAACCGAAATAACAATGTTGTTTGGTAATGCCTCCCCAATTACTTCCCTAACAAAGTTTGTTAGTTCTTCTTTGGCATTTTCTATGGATATTTCAGTTTCTTCGGGCTGAAAGTTTCGCTCAATAAAACCAGGCTCTTCTATTACATTCAATATTTCAAGCTTTACCTCAAGAGTGCTTTGTAAATACAGTGCTTCCTTTAAAACGGTTTTACCTTCTTTGTTTGGCGTTATCAGTGCCAATATGCTGTATCTTTTCTGTTTCATAGCTATCGTTTTTATTTCGGTTATCTTAAGCCGGATTAATCGTTTTCAATCACAATTAAATCTCTGTTTGTGTGATTGAGGAAGGCATTGATTCCTTTGCATTTGGTTTTATTCTGAACAGTATTAAATGTGATTTCAGTTCCATTGCATAGTTCGTGATAATAGGATTTAACCTCTTGGTAAATGAGCTGATTTTGCATTTCAGATACAAAAAGAATCTCCAGTTTTGATTGTGTTTTTTTACATATTTCAAACACCTGCTTGCAAAGTCGTTCCGAAGGGTTTTTCCCAGGATTTGCGACAAAAAGAATTTTTTTCGAAGTTTCTCCTTCAAACGTTTCCGGTAGAATAAACAGAGGATGTTTTGCGGTATCTATTATTTTTTCCAAACATCCATTTTGTCTTTTGCACGCTTCCTCAAACGAGTTGTGCGTAGACAAAACAAGATTGTGTTTTTCGTTAATTATTGACTTGTAATTAAGAACTTTGTTCAATTCGCCTTCAATAGAGAGTGTGTTTATCTTTTGTTTTTCAATTTTGAAATGATTTTGTAATCTATTCTTTAAAGCTCTTAATTCATTCTTAGTTATTTTTTCTAGATGGTGACTGAGTTTGCGCATCATAAAGTGCCCCCAACCTGGGCTCTGGTACGTTTGTAAAATCGTTACCGGTGACTTTTCTTTGTAAAGAAAATTAATCGCAAAAGAACTGGCATACCAGCTTCCATCCGAAAAATCTGCCAGTATTAATATTGAAGGTTGATTATTTCTTAATCCTATATTCATTTTCTCAATCATTTTATTTTTTTTACAAAATTACTCCCGGGAAGCAGGAATTACTACAGGTGAAAACCTACTTCGAAGGAGGAGAAAACCTAACAAAAGATAGGAAAATCCCTACGTTTCTAAATTGTAAATTGTGCGTGTGCAAAAATTTAAAAATATCCTGAACCTAAATTAATTATTTCAAAGAAGTATGGACAGAAACGGTAACATTTGGTACAATGCAGTTACAGAAAGTTTCCTTAAAATAATTAAGTTAAAGCCGTTTATAACGATAATTTATCAAAATCATGACCATGAGTAGATTATCTTTATTCAGATGGATAGAAACATAGTATAATCATAAACTCAAAAATTGCCTCAAAATCTTCAAGGAAAAAGTTAGACATTTCCCCGATTGGGTTCACCACTACAAAACCTAAAGCCTTTATTTTCAATATGAGAATAAGGATTTTTTATTTTATCCAATCAAAAAAAATCAAGCACCTCTCTATTATTTCTGTAAACATCAATAACCACATAGATAATTGCGTAATCTTCCGACGTTTCAAATTTCGTCTGGTCAAATAAACTAGTAACATCTGTCTTTCAGTTACCCCCCTAACAGGCAAACGTTATATGACTTCCTTTACTTAAAATCTCTCGATGCAAATAATTCGCCTTGCCTGGGATTGATCGGCTGAGGCCTTTTCTCGACAATTTCGTCTTGTTGGTTTTTGCCTGCATTCATGGGTTTGCTCATAGAACCCAGGTTTCGACCTTTCACTTCAATGTTCATTAAATCATTTAAATTGAAGCAGGAATTCACAACCACATGAATAACTTCACCCTCTATTTGAAGCTTTCCCGAAACCATTAGCAGCCGTGATTGCAAAATGACTTTCCGATATTTTTTGAATATATCGGCCCATACAACCAGGTTGGCAAAACCAGTTTCGTCTTCAATGGTGATGAATATAACGCCTTTCGCAGTTCCGGGCCGCTGACGAACAGTCACGAGTCCGCAAACTTTGGTAAACTGTCCATTTTTCATTTCAGGCAATGCTGAGGTTGGCACAATTTTCAGCTTATTCAATTTAGGGCGCACAAAGCTTACCGGGTGAGCTTTTAACGAAAGAGCGGTACTCGCATAATCCTGAATCACGTGCTCATTTTCGCTCATCGTGGGAAGTTCGATAGTTTCTTCGCTGACGCTTTGCGAAGGAGTTCCAGTGAATACACCTGTTGGGTGATCGTGTGAGGCTGATACTTCCCATAAAGCCCGGCGCCGATCGAGATTGATGGAACGGAAAGCATCCGCATCGGCCAAACGTTCCAATGCAAATAATGAAATACCGGCATCAAGCAATTCATTGATGTTTCTGTAGATGCCAGTTCTTTGGGCGATTATCTTTTTCATTTCATCTTCACGAAGGCCTTTCACCTGCCTAAACCCCAGCCGCATAGAAAAGTAATTACCATCCTTTTTTTCAAGGGTGTTGTCCCATTCCGAAAAGTTAATATCTACCGGCAACACTTTTACACCGTGCTTTTGGGCATCAATGACTATTTGTGCAGGCTGGTAAAAACCCATCGGTTGGCTATTAAGGAGCGAAGCGGCAAAAATATCCGGATAATGATATTTTATCCATGACGAAATGTAAACCAGTAGCGCAAAACTGGCAGCATGACTTTCGGGAAAACCGTAACTTCCAAAGCCCTCGATCTGCTTAAATACGCGGTTGGCGAATTCTTCAGTATATCCTTTTTTTAACATCCCCCCTACCAGTTTTTCTCGATACCAGCTAACTTTTCCCTTAGCCTTGAAAGTAGCCATGCTACGACGTAAGCCATCAGCTTCAGCCGGAGAGAAGCCTGCTGCAACAATCGAAATTTCCATCGCTTGTTCCTGAAATAGCGGCACTCCCAAAGTCCGACCAAGAATGTCTCGCAACTCATCGGAAGGAAATTCGATCGGTGCTTCGCCGTTTCGCCGTTTCAAATACGGATGCACCATATCTCCCTGTATGGGGCCGGGACGCACAATTGCCACTTCAATTACCAAATCGTAAAAAGTACGAGGTTTTAATCGTGGAAGCATCGACATTTGTGCACGGCTTTCAATTTGAAAAACACCCAGCGTGTCGGCATGGCTAATCATTTCATACACTTTCGGATCATCTTGCGGAATATTGGCCAACGTTAAATCCAATTGGTAATGTTTCTTTGCCAACTCAAAAGCCTTTCGAACGCAGGTGAGCATTCCCAATGCCAACACATCAACCTTCAGAAACCCCAAAGCTTCAATATCATCTTTATTCCACTCAATGCAAGTTCTGTCTTCCATTCGGGCATTTAGAACGGGACACAGCTCGTGTAACTTCCCACGCGTAATTACAAAACCACCAGTATGTTGTCCCAATTGTCGGGGAAACCCGATGTACTGATTGGTAAGTTCCAACACTTTTCGCAACAACGGATCGTTAGTGTTAAAACTGGTTGTTTCCAGCTTTTTCTTATCAAACCAGTCTTCTGTAAATTCGTAAGCCGATTTTGAAAGTACATTAATTACATCAGTTGACAATCCCATAACTTTTCCCACATCGCGCACAGCACCTTTCCAATGCACTTGTGTGACAGTAGCAACAATTCCGGCTCGATCCCGTCCATATTTTTGATAAATATACTGCATGATTTCTTCGCGCCGCTCATGCTCAAAATCCACATCAATATCAGGAGGTTCATTGCGTTCATCACTCATAAAACGGGCAAATAGCAATTTGAATTTGGACGGATTTACCGAAGTGATTCCCAAACAATAGCAAACCACCGAATTAGCAGCAGAGCCACGTCCCTGGCAAAGAATATTTCGGGAACGGGCTTCACGCACATAATCATACACTGTTAAAAAATACGAAGCATAATCTTTGCGGCCAATAAATTCCAACTCCATTTCAATGGTTTCTCTAATTTTCAAAGGAATTGTTTCACCAAACTGCTCGTGTGCTCCTTTCCATGTCAGATAGATCAGCTCTTCCATGGGAGTGCGTCCTTCACTGGTAATTTCTTCGGGATAGAGGTATTTCAGCTCGTCAAGTGAAAATTGACAACTGTCTGCAAGTTGCAAGGCATTATGAATCGCTTCGGGGTATTGCCGGAAAAGACGATACATTTCTTCGATGCTTTTCAAGTGGCGTTCCGCATTTTGATGTAGTTTGAAACCAGCAGTATGAATCGTGCATTTTTCCCGAATACAAGTCAGCGCATCTTGAAGTTCCCGTCGCTCCCTGGTATGATAATGAACATCGTTAGTGGCTACAAGCGGAATTTGCATTTGCTTTGCCAACTGCGAAAGGCGAAATAAACGTTTTTGATCATCGCCTTGATATGAAAAACTAGCCGCTAAATATAAATAATTGCCGAGTGCCTCTTTGTATTCTTTCAGTGCCTGTATAAATTCATCTTGAAAATTGAAGTTGGGCTGAAGCTTTGGAGGTGGAATTACCAAAAATTTGATTCCACTTGCATGTTTATAGACATCATCTTTGTATAAATGACATTTGCCTTTTTCTGCCCGCAAGTTACCTTCGGAAAGTAAAGCCGACAAATTCGCATAAGCCGACATGCTGGTAGGGAAAGCCAGCAAGCTTGGTCCATCCAGCAGGTCGAGACGACAGGCCGGAATAAAGCGAACCGATTTTCCTCGAGCAGCCACATGGGCGCGAACAATGCCAGCCAGCGAGTTGCGGTCGGTTATGGCAATCGCTTTGTACCCCATACTCTCTGCTTGCTCTACCAACTCTTCGGGATGCGCACCTCCCCGAAGAAAGGAAAAATTTGAAGTTACCTGTAGTTCTACGTAATTCATAACTGCACTTTTCCACTAATCAATTCATCTGAAGAACACCTTTTTTTACACAAAAAATCCATGCAAAAACCACTGTGTTTTATCATCGCCATAAAGTCCTAAGCGAAATAACCAATAGCGGACACCAGTATCATCCTCAACCCGGTAATAATCTCGGGGAGGGCCACTTTTCAACCACCACTCCTGCTCAATACGTTCAGGGCCATCGGCTTTTGTTATTCGGATTACTTCTCCCCGGTAACGAAAATGCATCGGTGGATAATCCGGAAGTACCACCATGACTTCAATAGGTTCGGGGGTGGCTAATAAATGTAGCGGACGAATGGAATCTCTCGCCCATTCTGTTTCAGGTGCTTCTGTCAATGATTTTACAGCCTTTATGGAATGCTCCGGCCAATAATACTCCTGAGGTAGATAGCGATGAATAGCCTGACTACCTACTTTCCCGGCAATATTGTCCAGCAATTCAGAGACAGCTTTTTGATTGTTGGAACTTAGGCTCCATAAAGCCTCTTGTGCTTCAACAACTTCCTCAACCAGAATAGCTTCAATCGTAAATAATTCAATTCCAAGTCCCGGCTCCAGTCCCGGTATTTTCAGCTCAAAAAGTTTAAACAGATGTTCTGCATTTCTGGATGCATGATTCGTTCCAATGCCAATTTGGACAATTTTTCCATCAAGGCGGTGCCCCTTAAAAATGCCGGAACGCATGCCTTTTCTTTCATAGGAAAGTCGGTTGCAAATCATCTCTAAGAGACGTTCCAGCGCAATTTTAATTCCGTTGGCTGTTCGTATGGGCTCGATACAAGGCAGTTGTTCTACATAAACTGGTGTTGGCTGAATGGGTGTGAGTGATTCTTGTTCTTTTCCCAAGGCTTGTCTCAGCCGGAGAAGAAAATGGTTTCCAAAACGCCGACGTAGATTTGATGGTGGAATTTTAAGAAGTTGGTCAATTTGTCGAAAGCCGAGTTTCTCCATCAGTTGTAAAGTGGTATCTTCCAACCGCAAAGCCGCAGGAGGTAATGAGAGCAAAGCTTCTTGCTGACAGCCTTGCTTCACAATAAATTGTTTTTGATAATGAGCCATAGCCCAGGCAGTACCGACTGTGTCGGCAATGGCTGCATTCACCTTGTAACCTCCCCGCTGCATGCATCCGGTAAGCGTCTCAAGATAAACTTGTTCTCCTCCCCACAAATGCGGACATCCAGAAATATCCAGAATGAGCCCATCCGGTAAGTCAATCGCAATGGTTGGACTAAAACGAAAACACCATTCTGCTAGTTTGTTCAGAAGTTTCTCATCAGCATCCGAATCGTAAGGAAGAGCTTCAATGGCAGGAAGGATGGCGCGCACATCAGCAACTACCATGCCCGAAAGAATTCCTTCTTCTTCCAAATCAGGAGTAACAGCTTGAACAACCATTCGCCCGCGTTCTGAAGCATATAAGAGAAACGACTCTTCCCGAAGCTCCGGATTAATTTTTTGTATCCGATTAATGGACAAATACCGAAACCAAATATATAAATAACGCTTAGGCATAATTCCTTTCTTTTCTGATTGATGGTGTTGACTGGATGTTGGAGCGCTGAGATGATAAAATACGAAAGCTGCTATCTTCCCATTCAAAATGCCAAATACCAGGACGACCATTTCGGATTTTCTCCAACTCTACCTCCAGTCTTGGAGAACCAACGCCAGGTAATCCATCGCTGGCCTGGCTGGGCATTGGAGTGATTTTCCAACGTGATACGCAAGCTAAAGTACTTTTTGTACAAGGTTGAATTCGATGTAAAAATCCGGTGACACGGCTTTGCTCAACAGCCAATTGTAAGCGTCGTGACTCAGCAAAACTTATGTCGCGCAATTCTGCTACTACTGCCGATAATGCAGCGCATTTCAAAGCTTGCTCCATCACCCATAAAACTTCCTTCGGTTGTTTTACATCAATAAAAATGACTCTGTGTGGTTCTATTCCAAAAAAAATTAACGCCGGAGGAAAAACTTTGCGCTGGACACCAATCCACAAACAGGTGCCATTTTTGCACATAAGCGTGCTTACTAAGTTTGACAGGAAGCCATTTGCGGCAGCGGCATGAGCTTCGGAAGGGCTGATAAATTCATGAATAGCTCCGACCGGAAAAACACCGTTTGGAAAAGCTGAATTCATCACTCCTAAGCCAAAATCTAGCTGCTGACTAACCGCCCCGCTGCTGAATCCTTCCATCGAAAGAATCTGCTTTTTCAGTTGCTTGATGATTTCTTTTTTTTCCGTAACTGCTTCCATCATTGAGAAATATTCTTATATTTGTTATTAATGATAACAATTCATTGTTTATAAATATAACAAATGAAGTATAAAACTCAAAAAATATTTTTCGCAGCGAATATCAAATTTCTTCGCGAACGCCGCAAAATCAGTCAGGAAACATTGGCTTCATCATTAGGATTAACACGGGCAAAAGTAGCTGCTATTGAGGCTGGAAATACAAAATCACCACAGCCTGAAGACTATCTGAATTTTTCAGACTTCTTTAAAATAAGTATTGACACACTGCTAAAAGTGGATTTGGCAAAGCTGGGAGAGATGAAAATACGAGAGTTGGAAGCCGGTAATGATGTTTACATTCGAGGAGGTAACTTGCGGGTGTTGGCTATCTCTGTAGATAAATCGAATAATGAAAATGTAGAATACGTACCGGTAAAAGCAAAAGCCGGTTATTTGTCCGGTTATAACGATCCTGAATTTATCGCTTCTTTGCCCAAATATTCAATTCCCAACCTGCCGGTAGAGGGAACTTTTCGTATTTTTCCGTCGGTGGGTGATTCGATGTTACCGGTTCCGGAGGGTGCTGATATTGTGGCGCAATACATAGCTGATTGGACTCTTTTGAAAGCGGACACTCCTTGTGTGGTTATTCTGAAAGGACAGCAGGATTTTGTTTTTAAAATGGTCACAGTGAATACGGATGGAACAATCCGGTTACGATCGCTAAATCCGACTTACAAACCTTATTTAGTTGAAGCTGCTGATGTGATGGAAATTTGGCGTTTTTATGCTTATACCAGCCGCGAGTTTCCCGAAGCCCAGACTGAAATGTCCACTGTCTTAACAGCCATCAAAAAATTGGAAGACAAGATTCAACATATATCAGAGAAATAATTTGGGGAGATATAGTAAAAAAGGGAATAGGAAAGTCAGTCCAAGAACAAATTTATTTAAAATGAATCGATAGAGCCAAGGATAAAATTCTCGATACCAGCAAAACTATCAGTCAAATTGCATATGAATTGGGATTTCAATACCCTATGCATTTTAGTTAAATTTTCAAACACAAAACAGTCTATTCTCCCAATGACTATATATCTATGAACTTATAATTAAATCTCACTTAGTGACCTTCCTTATCAAAAACAAAGGGTAATAGATTGCTATAATTCACGTTTTCCTGAGACTCAAAAAAAAAATCATTACTACCTCACAACCAACAAGAAAGAAGTCTAATATATTTTATATTGGAATAGCAGCAAGAGATAAAGCTAAATATGTTATGAGCAAGCTAGTTTCATTTTCAAATTACTTATACCTTTCTACTATTGTTATGAAATTACAAACATGCAGGTTCGGGTCCTGATCTGGGCACAAAAAATGTTATAATCACCAATGAGATTTTCATTTTTCAATTAAACATAGCGCAATAGCCCATTTTTTCTATATTTAAATTCGTCTATTTTGCTATCTATATCGTATTGCTCCTAATTTCCGCATTTAAAGTTTAAGTTACAGATCGATCCATCTATTCCAAATTCTTTCTTGAAACCATGAAAAATCACTTACACAAAAGGATTTAAAAACAATATCAAATGAAGACCTAAAAAAAAACAAAAATCCCATATCCATCCTTATATCAATAAATTAAAATCACCAACTCAATTTATTAAGAATTGAAATTACAAGCCAATAAATTTCTTTCGTAAATACAAAGATTTACATCTATAATCTCGATACAAGATACCCCCAATTCGGTCAAAATTTGAACATTTTTTCAAATATTGCGGTCATCAATGTCAATTATCTATATATTTGCATACATGAAAGACAAAATAGAATTCAAGGAATTAGATATCCAAGTTGAAACCAATTGGATAAAAAGGACAATCTGGACTCCGCACGGTAAAAAAACGATCTTATACGTTATTTTAGGAGCAATACTAGGTCTTGTATTATTTCTGCTAACGACAGAAAGCAAAATTGCAGAAGTAAACCTCGGCGAACTTTTTCAGAATGTACTATTTGGAGGTTTATTTGGATTGCTCATTACTAACAGTCCCTGTGCTAGAAATAAGTGTTAGAAATGATAATTGCACTAGTGCGACAATAACACAACACGCCAATATTCGATCCTTCGAATTTAAGCCAATCAATACATAAAGTTCACAATTCATTTTTGCAACAATTTAGCTGCAATACAATTGTCCTCTCCAATCATCTTACTTATTTGATTTTAAGACAAATAGAATTCGTTTGTAAAAACATCAACTTTTAAAATCAATTAGCTTAATAGAATAAAGTTTGATCAAAAACTGATCAATGAATATATTTCAAAAATTGATCATGAAATTTTACTAATGAATCCGCATTCACTGGTTTTGTAATCTTCAAAAATATTTCATTCTGCCAAAAAAAAATACATCTTTGTAGCAATGTTTGAATGGGCTAATACCTAAAAGTGAATAATAACCCCCAAATAACTGAATCTGTTTTCTCCCATTTTAAAGATGGTGATGAGTTGGCTTTTGAAATGATATTCAAGTCAAATTACTCGGCATTATTAGGTTTTTGCAGCCAATTCATAAATGAGATTGATTCGTCAAAAAATATAGTACAGGAAGCATTTATTAATCTTTGGATAAACAGACATAAAATTGAAAATTCGAATGGAATAAAAGCTTTCCTTTATACTTATATAAAATCAGCTTCCCTTAATTATATCAGGCACAATCAAGTCGTTAGTAGATATAAAGACAATCAATTGATGCGCAAAGAAATTGAGCTTAATAGCGAGATTCTTGACTCTTTTGATTTCCATTCACTGGAAATAATTGAATTGGAGCAATTAATACAGCAAGCAATAGGAAATTTACCAGATAGGTGTAGAGAAGTATTTATTTTAAGTCGGATTGAAGGGAAAAAAAATAAGGAGATTGCAGATCAATTAGGCATTTCTGTAAAATCAGTTGAAGCAAACATCACCAGGGCAATTAAAACATTAAAAATCAACCTATCAGAATATCTTCCAGTCGTCCTCATACAATTCATCATCCAACATTTCTCTTAGTTTATTAGATATTTTTCAGTATCGAATATTATTTTTTTCATTACCCAATATAGGGTGTGTCGTGTGTAAGGTGTACTAATAAGCAGAACGCAGAAAAGATGAATTATTCAATAATTAAAAAGTATTTGAGCGGAACAGCTACTGAAAACGATGTGAAAAACCTTTTCAGTTGGATAGAGGAAAATCCTGCGAACCGCAACGAGTTCATACAGCTTAAGAAGCTGTGGTCTCTTACCGAAAAATCGAGAGAAGATGAAAATAAGGCTTGGGACATGTTTTCCGAACGAAACATGATATCCAGAAGAAGAGTTCTCAATTACAGTAACCTTTTACGCTATGCAGCTTCTGTATTTGTCATTTTTTCATTGGGCATGTTACTCCAATACCTGATACAAAATAAACAAATAAATAACGTCCAATATGCCTCAGATACCTGTATCGAAGTTCCTCCAGGGCAAATGACATCTGTGGTTTTACCCGACGGTTCAAAAGTACAGATGAACTCAGGAAGTAAACTGTTCTATTCAGGAGAATATAGTGCAGGTGAGCGAATTGTAAAATTGCAGGGGGAAGCATTTTTTGATATTGAAAAAGATACAGAACATCCTTTTCTTGTAAAAACGGATAGATTGGATTTCAAAGTATATGGAACATCATTCAATGTACAAGCTTATCCTGATGAAGATGAGATAAACACTACATTAGTAGAAGGAAGTCTCGGTGTTATTAATAAAAAAGGAGACGAACTTACCCGCTTAGTTCCGGGCGAAAATGCAAAGCAACTTTGCTCAACCAACGAACTGATCATCAAAAAGGTTAATACACAAATCTACACTTCCTGGAAAGAAGGACTAATTACATTTCAAAATGAAAAACTTAAAGATATTGCCAAGCAGCTTGAACGATGGTATAATGTGAAGATCATTTTTAGAAATCCTGATATTGGAGAAGAAGTTTACCTCGGTACAATCCTTCAAAACAAGCCCATAGACCAAATTCTTGAGGTATTTAGCCTGACCTCCTCCTTGAAATATGAGATTGTTCCACAAGCAGATAAGCCAACAATAATTTATTGGGAGTAAGCTATCAAATATGATTGAGCGACCTCCTAAACAAACAACCAAATTCAAATTTTATGCAAAATATTAATTCGTCCTAAAAAGACAAGCCGGAAATAATTCCGGCCTGTTCCACTTGACTGATGCTGGTAACATCATTCAATGTGCTGAAAATAAAAGCCTTCGCAAAAAGGCCAATATTAATCTATAACAGTTCAAATTTATGAAAAAAACTGAATGTATTCCACTATATGTGGATTTTAAAAAACTGGTACGTATCATGAAATTAGCGACAGTATTAGTATTCATCCTGAGCATGAATGTATTTGCCTCTACTTATGGACAAACAGGCAAAATAAGTATTGAAATGAATTCCACGTTCAAAGAAGTTATTGAACGACTTGAGCAAGTATCAGGCTATCACTTTGTTCTGAAATACGATGAATTAATTCTTGACAAGGTCGTCAATGTAAAATACTCAAATGAGAGTATAGAGAATGTACTCGATGGGTTGCTCAAGGAAACAGGGCATACATATAAAATAGTAGATCGATACATAGCTATATCACCTGGAGAAAAGCAGGGAAAGAACTCTCAACAAAAAGGTGTTTCAGGGAAAGTATCGGACCCAAACGGATCTCCCCTACCCGGAGTAACAGTAGTTGTAAAAGGAACGACTAATGGTACCATCTCCGATTTTGACGGGAATTACACAATTAACAATATTCCTGATGATGCCGTTCTGGTATTTTCATTTGTTGGAATGAAGTCACAAGAGGTACTGGTTATCGGAAAGAGTTATATCGATATTGCAATGACTGAAGATGCAATTGGCATTGGTGAAGTTGTTGCCATAGGATATGGTAGCGTAAAAAGAGAAGAGCTCACAAATGCCGTATCAAGTGTTAGTTCGGAAGACTTTGTCCAAGGTTCAATAAAAGACGCAGCTCAACTGATAAAAGGACAAGTTGCCGGGGTCAATATTATAAACCCTGATGCTAATCCAACCGGAACCTCACAAATTGTTTTACGTGGTGTGACTACCTTGGCGGCCGGAACACAACCATTAATAGTGATTGATGGAGTTCCGGGCTCTCTGACCGATGTTGCTCCAGAGGATATTGAAACAATCGATGTGCTTAAAGATGGTTCTGCTGCTGCTATATATGGTACCCGAGGTACAAATGGAGTTATTCTTATAACCACCAAAAAGGTTAAAGGCGAGACCCCTGCAACCATAGAATTGAATAGTTACATAACAACACAAGCTATTTCTAAATCAATTGATTTTATGAATGCAGATCAGTACCGGAATTTGGTGAATCAAGGGAAACCGGGAGCAATTGATTATGATGCCAATACAAAATGGACAGACCAAATTTTTAGAACTCCAATTTCTCAAAATCATAACATAAGTATGAAGGGAGGAAGTTCTACCACCAACTATGTTATGAACATCAATTATAAACAGTTACAGGGATTGATGTTGCGCTCGGACAATAATGTACTTACTGCCAGAATAGAAGCAAACCATACAATGTTTGACGGAAAACTGAAGTTAAATGGTAATATAATCGGCTACGACCAAAAATATTTTTCCGGAGGGGATGGATATAGTTGGCGAGGTGATGTTTACAGAAATGCCCTGATTTATAATCCCACTGATCCTGTTAAAGATGAAGAAGGCAATTGGACAGAACATCCTGAAATGAACAATTATGCCAATCCATTATCATTGATTAGAGAAACAGAAGGCGAAATTGCAATTACAAATTTTAAACCTTTTGGAACAATCACATTTTACCCTTTAGATGGACTAATCGTTAAGGCTCTCGGATCAAGAGAGATATACAACAGAACTGCGGGCTATTCTGAATCTTTTGAACATCTGAACAGTATTAGAGAAGCGAGAACAGGATTTGCATCCAGAAGTACATCAAGAAATGTAAATGACTTATTGGAATTGACATCTACCTATTCAAAATCTTTCGATACCCATAACGTAAATGTGTTGGCGGGCTATAGTTTCCAGCAGGACACTTACGATTTTTACTGGATGAATAACTTTGACTTTCCAAGTGATAAATACACTTATAATAACATGTCAGATGGTGCTGCTTTAACAGAAGGAAGAGCTGGCATGGATTCTAACAAAAGCTCCTCGAAGCTGGTAAGTTATTTTGCCAGGGTTAATTACAGTTTCAACAACAAATATTTACTTATGGCCAGTTTAAGATACGAAGGATCTTCAAAATTTGGGAAAGACCATAAGTGGGGTGCATTCCCTGCTGTTTCAGCCGGTTGGAACATTGTGAATGAGGAATTTATGAAGAACCTGGGAAGTTCAGTATCACAATTAAAGATGAGGGTAGGATATGGTATTACAGGAACTGCTCCATCTAGTGAATATCAATCCTTAAGTAGGTTAACATATGGAAACAAATATATGCTAAACGGGGCATGGATTCCGGTAATATATCCTTCTTCTAATGCTAATCCAGACTTAAGATGGGAAACAAAAGAGGAAATTAATATTGGACTGGATTTTGGTTTTTTTAATAACCGAATTTCGGGAGCTATAGATGCATACAAACGCACAACAAAGGACTTACTCTGGAATTACAATGTTTCAACTCCTCCGTATCTTTACAGCAGTGTGTTGGCAAATGCCGGCTCGATGGAAAATAAAGGTCTTGAAATTCAAGTTACTGCAATACCTGTAAAAACCAAAAATATTAGCTGGACAACAAACTTAAACTACTCCACAAATAGTAATAAATTGCTCTCGCTTTCAAATGATAAATTTCAACTTCAAAGCGGTTACTTTTACACAGGTTGGACGGAAGAACCAATACAAACAAACACCCACAGGGTTGAAGAAAGTGAAGCAATTGGTAATTTTTATGGGTTTAAGTCAATTGATATTGACGAAGATGGATACTGGATTATTGAAGGAAATGACGGAAATCCGAAACCAATTGCAGAGCAACAGCCTGATGATAAAAAGGTATTGGGCAACGGATTACCAAAACACTACCTTGGTTGGAACAATACATTCACGTACAAGCAGTTTGATTTAAACATTACCATGCGAGGTGCCTTTGATTATCAAATATTAAACATGACAAAAATGTTTTATGCTGTACCGGTAAGCCTCACTCGCGGAAATGTAATGACTGGTACCTATGACAATATTTATGGGAAAAGACCACTTAATGATTTTCAGGAACTTCAATATGTAAGTCATTTCATCGAGGAGGGTGATTATTGGAAAATTGACAACATCACATTAGGATACACTTTTAATCTACAAAGGGGGATTGTTAAGAACCTGAGATTATATTTATCCGGTTCAAATATGTTTACCATTTCCGGATATAGCGGGATAGATCCAGAAGTAAATAGTATTGGCCTAGATCCAGGCTTGGATAACAGGGATAGGTATCCATCAACAAGAACGTTTACATTTGGATTTTCAATGAAATTTTAAATCGAGAAAAAATGAAGAGTTTAGTAAAAATAATTATAGTAACATTAATATTGGCTAGTCATTATTCATGTAATGATTTAACTGAAACTGTCTATTCTGAATTAACAGAAGATGGTTATAACTATACACCTGATGAAATATACAGTGTAGCAGGGCCGGTTTACCAAAACTTACGAAGCTTGCATACGCACACGGGATTTTCAATAATGCAGGAGACAACAACCGATGTATTGGTTATGCCGGCAAATGCTTCAGGTTGGGACGATGGTGGGATATTCAAAAAAATGCACCTCCACACATGGAACGCGGAAGCCCCTCAAGTAAAAAACCTTTGGGCAGCATTATATCCGGGAGTTCTACATGCTAACAGAATTATAGAGCAGCTGGAAGAAGAAATAGTTCCTGTGCCATCAGATTTAAATAAAGAAGCTTTAATTGCTGAAATGAAAGTCGCCAGAGCATTTTATTACTGGTTGCTAATTGATAATTTTGGAGATGTCCCATTTGTAATGACGACATCACAGGAATTGCCATCCATAACAACACGGGAAGAGATATTCCAATCAATAGTCAATGATATAACAACTTCTTTATCTAGCTTAAGCGAAGAGAATAGTACTTTGATGTATGGACGTTTTAACAAGTGGGCAGCAAAAACATTGCTGGCAAACCTTTATTTAAATGCTGAAGTCTACACAGGCACTTCTGAGTGGGACAAATGTATTTCTGAGTGTAATGATATCATCAGTTCCGGCAAGTATGATTTAGAGGGAAATTATATCGACTGTTTTAAACCACATAATGAAAATTCGGTAGAGACAATTTTTGCGATCCCTTATGACGAGATAAACGGTGGTGGTTTTTTTAGTACTAATTATACGTTTCATGCCTCATCAAGATATAAATATAATCTATCCACCACTCCATGGGGAGCAGGCTCTGCAAAAGCTGTTTCTCAGTTTATAGACACCTATGATATGGATGATTCACGTCTTGACGACACATGGGAACATGGCCTTCAATTCGCTGCAGATGGAGTTACACCGCTTTTATGTACCTACGATAGGGCTGGAGAACAATTAAATTATTCGAAAGACCTGCCAAACGGCATATACACCACCGAAGACGAGGGATACAGAATAAAAAAGTTTCTGCCTGAAGAAGGTGCTCAATTTTATATGAATAATGATTTCCCCTTCTTTCGTTATGCTCAGGTGTTGATGATGAAAGCGGAGTGTTTGTTAAGAAATGGACAAGCAGATGACGCTGCAACTATAGTAACTCAAGTTCGACAAAGGGCTTTCAAAGATATGCCGGCAAAGGCTACTGTTAGTGGAACCCAATTAACTGCAAACAGCAAATACAGTTTTGGTTATGTTGAAAATTATGAAATTGTCGACAATGGAGACACCTCACCTGTAGAATTTGGAGGTTTTTATGACGAACTGGGATACGAATTCGCTTGTGAGTGGCAAAGACGAAGAGATATGATTCGTTTTGGTACTTACACAATCAAAAGCTGGCTTTCTCATAAACCTCAGGGAGAAAAGACAAAAGTATTTCCACTTCCGCAAACTGTAGTTGATGCAAATCCTAATCTTGAACAAAATCCAGATTACAAATAAAAACACATTTAATAAATTTTATAATTTAAAAAGGCAGTCAGCAAACATCTGGCTGCCTTTACAAAGAAAAATAAACTGACGATCTATTATTTATTAAAAACAACATGTTATGGGAAGAATACTATCCGCGATCCTAATTCTAAGTTTCCTTCTTTCATGCTCTGAAAGAGGGAAAAATGAAAAATCAAATTCGACTGACCAAAAGGCTCTTGTGTTGGAGCACGATTATCCAATTAAGCCTGTTGAGTTTACAAAAGTGTCAATCAATGATAACTTTTGGGCTCCACGTATTAAAACAAATCGTGAAGTAACTGTCCCATATACTTTCCAAAAAAGTGAAGAAACAGGCCGTATCAGCAATTTTGCTATAGCTGGCGGACTTGAAGACGGTGAGTTTAAAGGTATTTATTTCGATGATTCTGACGTTTTCAAAATAATTGAAGGTGCCAGTTATACTCTAATGGTCGAAGAAAATCCGGATCTCAGGCTCTATTTAGATAATCTAATAGCAAAGATAGCTGCTGCACAAGAAGATGATGGTTACTTGTATACCAATAGAACAATCAACCCTGAAAAAGCTGCCGATGGCGGTGGCAGAGAGCGTTGGACCAGATTGGATATATTTCATGAATTATACAATGTAGGGCACATGTATGAAGCTGCTGTTGCTCATTATCAAGCCACCGGAGAACGATCACTTTTAGACGTGGCAATAAAAAATGCTGATTTGATTGTATCGGTATTTGGCCCCGGCAAAAATATGGGGGTTCCTGGTCATGAAGAAATTGAAATTGGCCTGATAAAATTATATCGTGTTACCGGCAATGAAAAGTATTTTGATTTAGCTAAATTCTTTGTAGATCAACGTGGAAACGCAGAGGGACATGATTTATATGGCGATAACTACCAGGATCATATGCCATTTTCTGACCAAACAGAAGCAGTCGGTCACTCAGTAAGGGCGTGTTATTTCTACGCTGGTGCTACAGATGTAGCAGCACTTAGCGGCTCTGACCATTATGATGAACCCCTTAATAATATTTGGGAAGATATTGTTTATCGTAAAATCTACTTAACAGGTGGAATTGGCGCAGAACCCAAATTTGAAGGATTTGGTCCTAAGTACCATTTGCCAAATGCCACGGCTTATACCGAAACTTGTGCAGCAATTTCATTAATGCTATGGAATCATCGAATGTTTTTACGAACCGGTGAGGTAAAGTATATGGATGTTTTTGAGCGCACACTATACAATGGATTTTTATCCGGAGTTTCTTTTGAGGGAAATAAATTCTTTTATCCCAATCCGCTGGAATCAGATGGAGAGTTTAAGTTTAATCACGGCAACTGTGAGCGATCACCATGGTTTGACTGTTCTTGTTGTCCTGTAAATATTGTGCGCATCCTCCCCTCCCTTCCTGGATATGTATATGCAACAAAAGAAGATCAGCTCTTTGTTAATTTATATATTGGCAATTCTGCAGAGATACAATTGGGAGACGAAAAAGTTAGCATTTCTCAAACAACTAATTATCCGTGGGAAGGCAAAGTTCTTCTGGAAGTAAACAATGATATTTCCAAATCAATGACCTTGAATTTAAGGGTTCCAGCCTGGGTTCGAAATGAAGTTATGCCGGGTAATTTGTATACCTATGCAGATCAACAGACTCCTTCGTTTTACGTTTCTGTTAATGGGAAAAAACAAGAAGTGACTGTTAAAGATGGATTTATAACTCTGGATAAGCAGAATTGGAAAGAAAATGATCAGGTTGAGATATCTTTTGAAATGCCTGTAAGAAAAGTTATCGCTAATGAAAAGGTTGCAGAAGATCAGGGGAAAATAGCGTTGGAAAGAGGGCCACTTGTATATTGTGCCGAAGCTGCAGATAATCCGAACGGAGTGCTAAATGTAAAGGTCAATCCGAAAAGCACTTTCAATTATCAATTTAATTCAGATCTTTTTACCGGAATTGGCCAGATTAAAGGTGAAAACATTACAGCTATCCCTTATTATGCATGGGCTAATCGCGGTGCGAACGAAATGGCTGTTTGGTTAAAAACAAGCAAATAAACCTAGTAAACCGGAGAAACGTATTTCAAAATAGGTAACATCAAACGACCTTCGAATAATTAATTACATCAAAATGAAAAAAATACACATCACAATTCTTTTAGTTTGTCTTTGCTTTTTTTCGACTTTTGCAAAGCCAAAACGCAACTCACACTATATTACTAATCAGGCGCCGCTAATAGCCCAACCATATACAGCACTTCCATTAGGAGCCATCAAACCGGAAGGAATGTTATTGGAAATGCTGAAAATACAAGCAAACGGTCTCACAGGTCATTTGGACAGTATTTATAGCTTGGTTTGTGGAGATAACAATGGTTGGCTAGGTGGAACAGGTGATGGTTGGGAACGTGGTCCCTATTGGATCGATGGATTGGTTCCGCTTGCGTACTTACTAGATGATGATGCATTAAAAGCAAAAGCTCAGCAATGGATCGAATGGAGTATCGAAAACCAACAAGAAGATGGGTATTTTGGTCCTCGACCGCTACCTGAGAACTATGAGAAGATTCCAGGCACACAACAAGGAATGCGTGAAGATTGGTGGCCAAAGATGGTGATGCTAAAAGTTCTTCAACAGTATTACATGGCAACAGAAGATAAACGGGTGTTGACATTAATGACCAACTACTTTCGCTATCAACTAAAAGAGCTTCCGAAAGATGAATTGGGCTATGTAACTTTTTGGGCAAACAGAAGAGGGGGCGATAATTTAGCTGTCGTCTATTGGTTATATAACATTACTGGTGACAAGTTTTTACTTGAATTAGCTGAAATTATTCATAGCCAAACCTATGATTGGACAAACGTGTATTCCGGCAATGTCATCAGAAGACTAAATCCACTACCCGAGCTACATTGTGTAAACGTTGCCCAAGGATTAAAAGAGCCAGTAATCTATTATCAGCAACATCCTGATTCAAAATACTTGGATGCGGTTAAGAAAGGCTTAAACTCGCTAAAAGAATGTCATGGTTTTGTAAATGGAATGTATGGTGGTGACGAACGCCTTCATGGGAACGATCCTACACAGGGGTCTGAACTATGCTCTGCTGTTGAGATGATGTTCTGTTTCGAAAATATTCTCCCAATTACAGGAGATGTATATTATGCAGATTATCTGGAAAAAGTAGCATACAATGTACTTCCAACACAAAGTACCGATGACTATTTGCGGAAGCAATATTTTCAGCAAGTTAACCAGGTTTCAATCACCGATGAAGAACGAAATTTTTTTAATGATAATCATGGCCGTATTGTCTATGGAACAACATCAGGATATCCTTGCTGCTTAACCAATATGCATCAGGGATGGCCAAAATTTGTTCAAAATTTATGGTATGCTTCGGCAGACAATGGTCTTGCAGCTCTGGTCTACGGTCCATCAAAAGTTACAGCCAAAGTGGCAAATGGAGAGACTGTTACGATTATTGAAAAAACAAATTATCCATTCAAGGAAGCAATCAATTTTGAAATTAAAACAGATAAAAAAGTCAGATTCCCTTTACATCTTCGCATTCCTCAATGGAGCGAAAAAGCTGAATTATTAATGAATGGAACTGCCATAAACCCTGAAATAAAGGAAAATATCGCCATTATCGACAGAGAATGGTCTGATGGTGATCAATTGAATTTAAACTTCACCGCAGATTTCAAATTTAGTTACTGGTATGAAAATTCATTAGGCATCGAACGTGGTCCTTTGGTATACGCACTTAAAATTCAAGAGCAGTGGAGAGAAGTTACCCGTCAGGGATATGATGATACGTTTTGGGAAGTATTGCCAAATTCCCCATGGAACTATGCCATTCTTAAAGAAACAATTGACACGAAAGATTTTTCTATGAAAGTGGCAGACGATGTTGCCTTAAACCCTTGGAATTTGGAAAATTCTCCTATTACTATAAAGACGAAAGCTCAACGCATCCCAATATGGAAAATGGACCGGAATTCAGCAGGAAAAATTCCATCACCATCTTGGCCACCACGTCAAACTGAAAATGAAAATGAACAGATTGAATTGATTCCATATGGCTGTACAACCCTTCGAATTGCACAGTTTCCAATAAGATAGAAAACTTACACACCAATTATAGCAAAGAGTTATTTGATGATCTTCAAATAGCTCTTTTTTTTTATAATTACTTGCCCTGCCCATAAAAAAATAAAACACTGTCCTCCCCTTTTCAAATGCGTAATTTAAGTATTTAGTAAATGTGACAGCAATTATCGTGTTACCAATTTATTTTACAATACTGAGCCTTTGAGCTTTGGGATTAGAATATCATTTTGGTATCTTCGGGATATTCCCTTTTCGATAATTTGGAAGTATAAAATCGGGATAACAAAAAGGGAAGTAAATTGACCAAACTTGAGAAGGACTAAAACTAACTTAATCGAAAACTATGAATAAAGAATCTTTCGTAATAGGAATAGGAGAACTTCTATGGGATGTTTTTCCAGATCAAAAAAAGATGGGCGGAGCAACAGCTAACTTTGCATACCATGTTGAAAAACTTGGAGTAAAAAGCTTCATGATTAGCACAGTCGGACATGACGAGCTAGGCGATGAACTTATTGAGGTATTGGATCGTGCAAAATTAACTTATGATGTCCAAAGGCATGAACTTCCAACAGGAACAGTACAAGTCACTTTAAGTGGAAATGGAATCCCCAATTATGAGATCTGTGAGCCAGTTGCCTGGGATTTTATAACAATGAAACCAGAGTGGGAAGATATTGCAAAGAATGCTTCCGTAGTGTGTTTTGGTTCATTGGCTCAACGTGGCGAAGTCTCAAGAAAAACAATTCGCCAGTTTTTACAATTAGTCCCTGATTCTGCATACAAAGTATTTGACATTAATTTACGTCAGCAGTTTTATTCCAGGGAGCTTATCGCAGATTCACTCAAACTATGCAATTTCCTGAAGATTAACGATGAAGAATTGGAAATGGTGGCAGAAATGTTTGGATTAGATGGATCAACCGATGAAAAATGTCTGAAGCTAATTGCTGACTTTAACTTAAAACTATTGGCCCTAACTTGTGGAACTGATGGAAGCCATCTATTTACAGATAAACAACATAGCTTTAAGGAAACACCTATTGTGGAAGTAGTCGATACCGTCGGTGCAGGAGATTCATTTACCGCTGCGATTGTTGCCGGACTACTCACCGGAAAAACGCTTGAAAAAACACATGAAATGGCAGTGAAACTGTCAGCTTTTGTTTGTACTCAGAGTGGTGCTATGCCAGATTATGACAAAGTTCAATTTGTCAATTAGGAAAATAAAAAGATCGGGGAAAGGAATTAATTTTTATCATTTATTCCTTTCTTCATTTTATAAGTCTGCCTCGATATAATAATGAAGGTTTTCGGCAGTAATAATATCAAGTGGCAAATATTTTACTGAATTAATCTCCTTTTTAAAAACCAAATGATCAACCAATAAATGGATTCCATAATATCCCTGGCGTTTTGGATTCTGATTAATTAAAAAGTTTATATATCCCTCCTCTAAAAAATCCAAATTCATTTTAAGTAAATCATAGCCTACCAACCGGATATTCTTATTCTTTCTATCTTTCAGATATTTGGCAATCGTGTATGATTTTGATGTAGTTACAAAAATCCCGGCAAGTCCAGGGTGATTGCTAATCAACTCGTCCAGTTGAGTATAAAACACACTTTCCGTGTTACTATTTGAAAGTTCAGTTCTCACAATCTGAGAACGACCATCAGTTTTATGCTCAAAGTAATCAAAAAAGCCTCTCTCTTTCCTTAATAAATGAGATGAATTCGGCACGTCTTCATCAATATGAGTGATCGCAAAAGTTTTCTTATCAGTGATTCCGTAATGAAGTAATTTCCCAGCTAATAAACCACTTTGATAGGAGTCTTGTCCGATATAGGCTAAAGGATCAACTTCGTTGACATTGGTATTAAACAAGGTGAAAGGAATTTGGTCTTGATTCCATTTTGATAAAAACGGCAATGACTCTTTGTAAAATACCGGTGCAATCAGTATTCCATCATATTCCTCTTCCGAAACCTTATTGGCAATCTCTTGAAAGGAATTCACATCAAACTGATTGAATATATATTGCGTCACAACAACCCCGTACTGTGTCAATTCCTTTTCAGCTTTCTCTATACCTTCAATCGGTGCAAGCCAATAATCATCAAGGATTGAATCGGGCACTAATGCAGCTATTTTATATTCCTTTCTGGAAACTAGCGCCCGCGCATGTATATTTGGTTGATATTCTAATTCTCTGGCAATTCTCAATACGCGCTTTCGAACCTCCTCTGCAACCCGACCACGATTATGAAGTACCCTGTCAACAGTCCCCATGGAGACTTCAGCCTTTTCAGCAATATCTTTTATTCGAACAGTATTCTTTTTTTTATTAGCCATTATTACAAAGGAAAAATAAACTACCAGAACAGATAATTGAATTAAGTTTACTCACAACCTTTTTTAATATTACAATGGTACCTGAGTTGTTGCAATATGACAAAGATAGATATCGTGTTTATTTATGAAAAAGCTATTTCTCCAAAAAAACCTGGTTGATGAAAATCCGGTTCATTTGTTTCGATATTATTCCAACACAAAAAGTGAGGTTTCGACAAATCATCTCCACATTTATAAAAATTTGAATTTACTTTTAATCCAGACAATTTAGCAATCTGGTTATAGGCAAATATTTTTGATGGAATTCTGAGAGATAAGGACCAGTTAAATAATTCCTTTTGCCGATTAATATTCGTTGATGATCTAATTTCTTTGATCAAATTTATTGGTAGTGATGTTCGATTGTTTCTATTTCTCCCGTATGCAGCCAAACATGTTCCCAAACAATTAAATTCCAAATTATAGTAATTCTCATCTCCTTCAAATGAGATGAAAAATTCAACGCAACTATCCTTGTAAACTGGTTCTTGATGATTGGAATATTTAGCAAGAATTTCGTCTTCCGAAACACTAAACTGTAATAAAACATCATCGGTCGTATGAGCTATTTTAAAACTTACAATTGGTATTTGTTCATTCGTATTCCACGGTGAAAACCCAATTTTATTGCTTTTCAGCTCACTAAATACGTCTAACCAATCCATCGGATTTTTATCTGATACAACTTTTGAAGGAGCAATTATTATCATCAATTCACTTGCTTGAAATAGTTTCTAAATAAATTTTCTGGATAATTTCATTTATTAGTTCAAAATTGCTTTCCATTCTTTCTACCAGGCAAAACTGGGCCCGTGCACGCTGAAGATTATGCTGCGGAAAATGAATTTTGTAATAATGATCGCCATTTATATAATCCGTTAAAAATCGAAGCCCCATAATAAATGGTAACAAAAGGCAACCATGAGCCAACGACACCACTTCGGCCTTTGACATATCTTTTCCCAATTCAGAAATAAATCCTCTTGAAAAACTTTCAAACAACTTCATATCAACCTGAATTTTATCCAAATCCGGTTCATCTTCTGCGGCAGTATTAACCGTGGTTCTTATTGCATCACCAAAGTCATAAGCCAAATAGCCAGGCATTACCGTATCCAAATCGATAACACATTTCGCCTTATTATTTGCATCTAACAGAACATTATTGAATTTGGTATCGTTATGGGTTATACGTTTTGATATCAATCCCTTCTCACCCATATTCAAAATAATATTCATTCTTTCTTCTCTTGTTTTCGCAAAAGTAATCTCATCAGCCACATCAACAACCCGCCCCACCGAATCTTGCTCAATAGCTTCATAGAACTGATGATATCGAAATCGAATATTATGAAAGTTTGGCAAAACTTCTTGCAATAAAGAAGCTTTCAAATCAGACAATAACAATTGAAACTGGCCAAAGGCTTTACCTCCTTCATACGCCTGCTCTTCGCTTTCAACAATATCTAATGTTTTGGTTCGCGTAATAAATACGAACATGCGCCAACAGCTACCGCCCTCTCTTTTATAGTAATAATCTCCCCCTTTTGTTGGAACAATCGTAAGAACTTTATCCTGACTTTCTTCTCCAGCCATTTCATATTTTCGCTTTAAATGTTGAGTTACCAAATGAATATTATTCATTAGCATTTCAACATCCTTAAAAATACTGGTGTTAATTTTCTGCAAAAGATAATCGTCAAACTGTAAATTACTATTTTTCAATTGGTAAGTATCGTGAATATGGCCCGATCCTATCGGAATAATTTTCGATATTTCCCCCGGACAATCAAATTGGGAAATTATATTTCTCAGTTCATTTCCACTCACAAGAAATTCAATTTAAATGGATTATTAGGTTTAGTTGTATTAGAGAAAGCACTAAAATAGATCATTTTTACAAGATTAAAAAGGAAATCAACTAAAACGTGTGCACGTACACGCACATTTATATTTGAGTCTACTCATTATTTTTCTTAAAACAATGATTAAATTTGCAGCCCCATTAAACTATACTCATAAACTTACATTGTCATAATCGCAAAAAGAGAAAGATGATTGTTTTAATATTAATAATTGCAGCATTATTTGTGTTACTCATTTTAGGAACTTGGTTATCAAATCAACTGAGGAAAGATAAAAATGAAGAACCTGAAAAAACAACTGAGGTACCGTTAGATTGCTGTGGAGCACATGAAGTTTGCGATTATGAAGAGATGATCAGAAATCCGGAAGAGATTATATATTTTGAAGATGAGGAATTAGATCGTTTTCAGAATATTCTACCCAATAGCTACAACGACGAACAAATTGAAGAATTCCGCGATGTATTATATACTTTACAAGGTCATGAAATTAGAAAATGGCTTTTAAGTATTCAGCGGAGAAATATTCAACTTCCTTCCATTTTACAACAGGAAGCTGTTCACCTAATGGTCGAAAACTAATTATTCATCCATAAATAATTCTTCCTTGATTAATCGCACCCGATCCAAGGCATAATCAGCATTATCCGCTTCCTCACCTGCCTCTTTCAAATAGGATTTGTAATAATTTAAAGCGATTGTTTTACCGTAGTTGAACTCCTCACACATTGTTGCAAGTTCAAATAATACCTCGACTTTCCTTGAATCTAACTCATAGGCCTTTTTATAACACTCCATTGCCTTTTCAGGTTCCAATTCTTTCATATAAACCTGGGCTAAATGGTGATACATTTCAGGATGAAAATCTGGTATCGAAATATAAATGGCAAAATCCAAATAATTCGCTGCAAGATCATAGTTCTCCAGCCGTTTATGACACACACCTAAATAGAAATTTACATACACATCGTTCGGAGCATTTGAATAGCACATTTCCAACATTTCGATGGCTGCCTCTGTTTGTTTGTTGTGATAAAGACAAATACCATAATTCAAAAGAACAGGCAACAAGGTATCGTACCTGGACATGTATTGATTGTACAAACTTTGTGCAAATTCAAAATTCTTTATTTCAAAGGTAAAATTAGCTGTCTTTAATAGTAAAGATTTATTATTGGGAAATTGTCTCATCGCCTTCAAATAGGTGTTGAGGCTTTGTGTCTTTCGATTTAGTCTTTCAAAAGCATTAGCAAGATTAAAATAAGCGCCTAAATCTTTGGGGTTTTGAGTTAAATATACATCGTATAGCTCAACTGTCCGCTTTAATTTTTTTGCTTTGAATGCAGCTAACGCGCCATATTTATTAAACATTACATTCGTGGAATCAACAGCATGAATTTCCTCAAATACATTAAATGCCTGGGAATAGTCGGTAAGAAGAATAAGTATTTTACCAAGGTCAAACTTTATCAGCAGATCATCGGGCTTTAGCTTCAGTGCCATGTTTAGATCCTGGGCGGCATTCTCATAGTTTCCTAACGATTGAAACAAGTCCGCTCTTGCATTGTAATAATCTACGTTCAGCGAATCAACAGATAAAGCAAGAGTTATATCATTTAACGCTGCAGGGTAATCCATCAATCTTTGATGAGCTATACTTCTTTTATAAAATAGCTCACCTGTAGGCTTTGCTTCGATTTTCTTGTCAATTATTACAATTGCTTTTTTGAATTCCTGATTCAAGAGCATTAAATCTATATTCTGTGCTTGAATTGCAGATGGCAATAAAAAAGTGATAAGGATGGCTAGATTTCTGAACATGGCTTAATTATTTTCGAAAAAGAAAAGGACTTCGAATAAACGAAGTCCCCTGTTATGTTATTGTAAAACAAAAGTAATTGGCACTGTATAAGATACAGCAACATTCTCACCTCGTTGTTTCCCTGGAGTCCATTTTGGTGAAGATTTTATTACACGGATAGCTTCAGCATCAAGACTGGCATCAACACTTCTCACAACCTTAATTCTTCCAACCGATCCATCCTTTTCAACAACAAAGTTAATATACACCTTTCCTTGAATTCCATTCGTTCGAGCATAAACCGGATATTTAATTCTTTCTGCTATAAACTTCCTTAGCGCCAACTCACCTCCAGGAAATTGAGGCATTTCTTCAACAATATTAAATACCTCGCCCATCTCTTCAGTTCCATCAATACCATAACCTACCACCGCAACTTCTTCTACCGAGTTATTCTTAGCATCTAATGCTCCGGATTTTAGAGTAATCTCGATAACTCCATTTTTTGCTATGTCACCATATTTCTCTACATATGGCTCTTTAGATTCATCTTTCAACACACTAATTGATTCAATTATCTGAGGATCCAGTTTTTCCATTGCATCTCTGGTTGCCATTTCTCCACCAATTATTATAAGTGGCTGCTCATCAGTTGCTGACTTCAGTTGCATACCATTCTCAACTACGTTGTCCTCTGAAATGCTTTCCTTATTCTCACATGCAAAAACTACGAATAATGCGCATGCCATTAACACTCCTAACAGGTAACGAAATTTATTTTTATTTGAAGATTTCATTTTTGTCATCATTTTTAATCTTGATTTAATCAGAGAGGAATTAAAATTATTGGCAATTGAAAATTGAGTGCCAATAAACTGGGTAACCAATATTTCCTTGTAAAGGTCGATTGCCACCCCTTTATTTAATACAGCCTGGTCAGCCATGTATTCATGGTTTTCTTTAATAATCCTCCTTAATAACCAATAAAAAGGATTAAACCACTGAAAAATGCTGACTAACTCGAGTATTAATATATCCACCGTATGTCCCTGGCGAATATGTTCACTTTCATGTGCAAGCATTTTTTCCCAGCCTGGTTTTGATTCCAGGTTATTGCTTACAAATAAATAGTCGAGGAAGGAATACGGGCTTGAATCTTCATTGATATAAACATATTTGATTCCATCTTTTTGAACCATTTGACCTTTTGAAATAATCCGGAAAATTTGGAATATCCTGAAAAAAATCAGTAAAAACATAACGATTGCAACAAATAAATAACCGGATATCAGCATATTGCTAGTTGAAATCCAATCAGCCAAAAAAGATGATAATCTTGAACTATTCACGGTTATGGTTTCCAACATATTTGGTGCACCATAGTTGCTTACAACAAGTTTTGAAGAATTACCTACTTCCCAAATTTTTAAATGAAAAAAGGGAAGAACACTTGAAAAGACGATCGAGAAAAGTAAGAATAACCGATTTGCTTTAAAGAAAGTTTCTTTACGCAAAAACATAAAATAGATCATTGATAAGGCACCAAGGCTAACGCCCGACTCGAGCAGATAATTAATAAAGTTATTCATGGTCTTTGTTTTTTTTCGTCGTTTAAGTCTTTTCCTACTTCTTTCATTAATTCTTCAAGGTCTGATAAGCTCATGTTATCTTCTTTGGCAAAAAATGAAACCATTTCTTTAAATGAATTACTGAAATAACCTTTCATGAAATTCTTCATATACTTTCGGGTATATTCCTTTTTACTAATTAATGGAAAGTACCGATGTGTTTTCCCAAAAGCTTCATAACCAACAAAACCTTTTTTCTCCAGAATACGAACTATGGTAGAAACCGTGTTATATGCCGGTTTCGGTTCAGGCATTTTTTCAATAAGCTCTTTCACGAAGGCTTTTTCCTGTTTCCAAAGTAATTGCATTACCTGTTCTTCAGCTTTTGTAAGTTCTTTCATGATGGTTGTATTAATTGTTTTTAACGATCAACAAATATCAAGCCAAATATAACTAATTGAATAGTTTTTTAACTAATTAATTAGTTAATTAAGACAAAAAAATTATTTACACACAAAATTGACAGGCATCGTATAAGAAACTTTAACTGCTTCTCCTTTCTCCATTCCTTGTTTCCACCCATCCATTAAATTAACCACACGCAATGCTTCTTTATTCAATGATTCAGAAACACCTTTTGCAATTTTTGCATTGTCTATATTTCCTTTTTCATCAACAATAAAGGACACAAATACTTTTCCGCTAATTTTAGCTTTTTTAGCATCTTCTGGAAAATTTACATTCTCACTTATAAATTTTTTAATTGCCTCCACCCCTCCCGGATATTCGGGCAATTTTTCGACAATGGAATAAACACCATTTTCGTTTGGCTTATTCTCTCCTCGAGCAATTCCGAATAATGGAATAACAAGAAGAGAAATAAACACAATTTGGTACATTGTTTTCATAACTTCTAATTTTTATGAGTACTTGAAATATCAAAACAAACATATAACTATATTTTTAGTTTTCAAACTAAATCTTTAGTTTTTATATCATAAAAATAGGAAAAGCCATAAAAAGCTTTCCCTACTCAGTATCTCAAATCTAAAAGTTATACGATAAATTAGAAGTAGTAAATATTTCCCTTACTACGTCGAGTGGCCTTACTTTGAAGAATTTCAACCACTGTACGTCTGTTTTCTGCATGTTGCTCCTCCGTACAATTTACGCCATCATCGCATTCATTCACTAATTGCGACTCACCAAAACCAACATACTCAACCCGATCAGGATCAATGCCATGATTTACCAGGTACTCATAAGCAGTAAGCGCTCTTTTTTGCGATAAGTCCATGTTGTAATCATCTCCACCGCGTGAATCGGTATGAGACTCCAAACGAATTTGAATATCAGGATATTCTTCTAAAATAGAAACAAGCCTGTCAAGTTCTCTCGCGGCATCTGGTCGGATATCCCATTTTGCTAAATCATAATAAATGTTCTTGAGGTTGATTCGAGTGCCCGCATTTAAAGAATAAAGCTGAAAATAGTAATCTAAAACACCGGGGTCCATATCTGCTGTACTGAAATTAACCTCCGTTCCAAAATAATTGGTAGCAGAAATAATTACCCTGTAATCGTGATCTGGTTCAATATAGTTGGAAAATTTACCTTGATAATCAGCATAAATGGAATCAGAGAATTCTCCATCTTTTTCAATTACAACAAGTGCATCCGGGATTGGTAAATTACCAAGGATATCAACAACTTCTCCATCCAAACGGAAAGATGGATCCAGGTAAACTTTCTCGACCTGATTAACGAAGGTTCCATCTCCTGTCAAATTGATTTCCTGATTGGCCTCCATATACCCATCAGCAATAGCAACAACCTCGTATTTCTTATTAACTTCTAACTCAAGAGCTAATTTTCCCTCGTCATCAGTGACTCCCTCCATTATCAATTTATTATTCATATCATAAATTTCAATATCCGCATTGGAGATCACAGTCTCATCATAACTTGAAACAGTGAGTAGCTCAAACTTAAATTCCTGTAATTTGACAGAATATATATCGTCATCTCCTTTACCACCCTCACGATTTGAAGAAAAGAAGCCAAACCTCTTATTCGGTGCAATTACAAATCCAAAATCATCTGCTTCCGAATTAATTTCCCCGGAAAAGCTAACTAATTCGCCTGTTAATGGCACTTTAAATTTGGTGTAATACAAATCCAGCCCCCCTTTTCCCGGATGACCATTTGAAGCAAAAATTAAAAGATTATCGTCGGTTAAAAAAGGGAACATTTCTTTACCGGCAGTGTTAACTTTATTTCCCAAATTAACAGGTGTAGACCATTGATTGTCTTTCTTGACGGAATAATACAAATCAGACTCTCCAACACTACCAGGCATATCACTAACAAAGACTAAGGTATCACCAGTTTTATTAATAGCTGGATGAGCTACTGAAAACTGATTACTGTTGTACGGAAATTTCTCAACGTATTGCCAGCCAAGTCCACGTTTTTCATAAATTACAATGCCTAGTCGTATATTCTTTTTCTTGAAAACGATATTAATTTCTTCCGGATCCTGCCAATTCGATTGGGTTAGGAAAAGTTGCCCGGTTGCCTCGCAATAACTCAATGGTCCTTCGTGATATTCGGTAACCATTGCGCTCATATTGTGTCTGCCAGAAACAATATTACCATTATTATCAATATCCGAAGTAAACACATCGTAAAAAGACTGATCATCTTTGCCTTTTCCATCACTCGGGACAAAAGAATTAAACATCAACTCATTATCAATAATTACAGGGCCTAAATCACTGGCCGCTGTATTTATAGTATCAGCATTTTCAATTATTATCTGCTTATCTTCAAACAACTGATTGGTTTGAGACCTTAACATTTGACTAGTTGCCAGTAACAATACGAATATGATCAAGCTTATTTTTCTCATAGCATTCAAATTTTCCATATCAGAAATAACGTGGTGAAGTATACCTAGTTTTAGAGAAACTTAATTCATAAGATATCATAAGCTCATGAATTCCATCGTGGTACGACCTCAAATTAGACATATCAAAATCTACCGCGTAACCTAATCTTAGTTTCTCATTGATAATAAATTGAGTATTCAATCCAAACGAACCAATTGACCGAACCATTGCCCCCAGCCAAAACTTCTCTTTAAATAAGAAACTTAAATTAAGATCGGCAACAACTGGCGAACCTGCAACATAACGTGCAATTGAAGATGGCTTGAATTTGACAGCATCACTTAAATCAAATACATAACCTCCAATTAACGTTATATGGCGGAATTCAAAAGCTGTTGTATAATTTTCGACTCCAAGCTCAAAATCATTTTGCAATATTTTTGGGATTGAAAAGCCAACGTAAAACTTAGGTGAATGCATAAATGCACCAAGTCCAAAATTCGGCATGAGCTTTTTCTCTATGACTCCATCAAAAGATGGATCATGCTGTCCGTTGGGGGTATAAGTTGTATACCTTGAGAAAATATTCTCATAATTGGTAAATCCAGCTTTCAGCCCAAAACGTAAAAACACATCATTATCCAGTTTTAATCGGTAAGAATAATCTGCAAAAAGAGCAAAGCGTCTTTCGAAACCAATTTTATCATTAATCACTGATAAACCAACACCAACGTTTTCACTTCTTAAAGGGGCTTGAATCGTGAAAGTTTGAGTTTCCGGTCCACCATCAAAGCCAACCCACTGGTATCTTCCCAAAGCCATCATTCCAATACTTTCCCAGGTACCAACATAAGCTGGATTGTAAGCCTGAATATTAAACATATATTGACTGTACATGGGATCTTGCTGTCCAAAACTTGACAATGCAGCTGATACAAACAAGAAACTTACTATTATATATTTTGATATCGTTTTCATCATCTTCATATTTTGGGGTTATCTGTTTAAGTATACAAATCCTTTATGTACGGATGAATTATCCAACACCACAATAATAAAGTAAGTTCCGGCAGGAAGAATTTCCCCCTTACTGGTACCATTAATATTTGCACGACCATCCCACCAGGCAGCTGGGTCGCCATATTTAGGAACATTTCCGTAATCATCGTTTTCGTAGACTTTCACTCCCCAACGGTTGTAAATTTCTATGCTTGCATTTGGATAACTGTGAATTCCCCTGATTCTTAAGTAATCATTTATGCCATCGCCATTAGGAGAGAATGCATCAGGAATAAGAAGCTCACATGATTCAGGATCCAAATAGTTTGGAATATCATTCCAATTACAATCATCATTAGTTGGATCACCATCGCCATTTTCGTCTTCATCAAGAGTAAGAATAGAGTCTCCATCATCATCCGGATCGCGCCAGTCAGGCACCCCATCGCCATTTGAATCCTGCAATGGCGGCGTGTATGTTTCAAACAGATCATCCAAACCATTTCCGTCTTCATCCAGATTAGTAAAGGCCATATCTTCCTCCCCATTCTGATCAATGTCCTGTGCTTCTATAAAATCAGGAACCAGATCATCATCTGAATCTTCATCCATATAATCAGGAACACCATCGCCATCTGTATCAACAACTTCAATCATTTGACCAGAATTATCAGGATCATAAGCATCATCCAATCCATCTCCGTCAGAATCTAAATTCCTCATTGAAATATAAGTAGAACTAGACTGACCTTCAACATTATCTAAGATGCCATCGTCGTCTGAATCAACATCCATATAATTTACAAGACCGTCATTATCTGTATCCACAATATTCACCGTTTCGGTATAAGTAGCTAAGCCATCATTATCATCATCAGCATCGCGCCAGTTATCAACTCCATCTCCATCAAAGTCTTTCAACAGGTCAACAGTTATTAGTTCACTGGAGTATCCATCATCCAATCCATCAACGTTAACATCATCACCAGACGCTTCAACTTCTGCTTCGCCATCAAAATCGAAATCATAAGCCTCAATATTATCCACAACTGAATCGTCATCGGAATCGGTATCAATAAAATCAGCCATTCCATCTGAATCGCTATCCGGCAGATCCATTGGAGTTCCAGAATTATCCGGATCATAGGCATCATCCCATCCGTCTAAATCACCGTCTGTACCAAGAGGCATATGATAAGTTTCCTTTCGTTGTCCCTCCATATTATCAGGTATTCCATCATCATCTGAATCAATATCCAAACTATCAGGAATGCCGTCATTATCTGAATCAATAGTCCGATCGCCTTCATTAATATCACGAATTCCATCATTATCATCATCAATATCAGTTAGGTCATCAATTCCATCATCATCCATGTCATTGACCAATACGACTTGTGCTTGGTCACACAATGGTTCAACATAGTCATCGCATATCTCATAGATGAATGAATCTTTTTCAAAATAAAAATCATCTGGAGTATAAACGAATGTACCATCCGGGTTAAGTGTCACACTACCATGATATGGACCACTAATTGGCGTGGTATTTAAAATGATTCCATCACCATCGAGATCCGAATCGTTGTCTAAAATATTAGCAGTATCATCAGTTCTGATAAAGTAATCATCAACTGCCTCAGGTGGATCATTCACTGGCCCAACCCGAATAGTTACCATTGCATTGTCACATAATCCATCATCATCGCAAACCCGGTAAGTAAGCTCATCGTATCCGTGATAATTACCATCCGAAATGAAATCGATCGTTCCATCACTATTTGCGGTCGCAGTTCCATGCATAGGAGGAACAATAATTTGAAGAGTATTGGCTGATAAATTATCATCGCAATCAACATCATTATCCAAGACATCCCAACTAGCTGGTGTATCTTCAAATGAATCAACTTCGTCATCAACAGCTACAGGTGGACTTTTCACCGTAATTATTTGAACGCATACAACCTCATTATCTCCTATATCAGTAGCTGTCCAGGTAATTCTGGTTATGCCGGCCGGATAAGGATCACTTAATGATTGATTATCATCGCGAACACCAACTACAGAGGCACTACAATTATCAGTAGCAACAGCATTCTGAATTGGTATATCCATCTCACAAACTCCAGGGGATGTCGTTCTGATAATATTTCCAGGACAAGTAATAACAGGTGGAGTAGTATCATCAACTATCACAGTTTGAACCTGATCAATTGAATTTCCATTGCCATCGTCGTAAGTCCACGTTATAAAGTAAGTTCCCTGTGAGTTATAAGTCAATGGATCAGTAGTTGTTCCTGTTATTAATCCGGAACAATTATCGTTTGCTGTCGGTGCAGCAGAAACTGTAACACCACACTCCCCGGTAAGGTCCGGCAGACTGGCTACATCCGCAACAGGAGCTGTTGTGTCATCCACGATCACT